>JBEANX010000278.1:0-7656 GCA_041165245.1 Pseudomonadota bacterium | reverse complement strand
GGCCGTGCCACTGGTGTGCAGCGGCACCGAAGAGCACCCCTGCAGGCTGGCTGCAGCCACCACGCTCAAGGCCAAGGCCAGCAAGCTCGCCCGGCGGGCCCAAAGGTGGTGGGTAGGGGGTGCTGTGTGCGACATCCCCGCACCATACAACATCTGCCACATGGCCCTGCCCCCCGTTCTGAACGGCTCAGGCCTTGGCACAATGGGTGACCTTGCACGGCCAGCATGGATGTTGTCTCTGGCCGCACACCGCCTTGCACAACCCTGCCCTTACCCTCACTTGCCGCCATGTCCCAAGATCACGATCTGCCCTTTGACCACGCATTCGAACGCGGCATGCGCAACCGCCGCGCCGCACTGGGCGACGCCTGGGTGGATCAATCGGTGGCAAAGGCCAATGCCTTCAACGCCGAGTTCCAGCACTTCATCACCGACTACGCCTGGCATGGCGTGTGGGGCCGCCCTGGTCTGGACTGGAAGACACGCCGCAGCCTGGTGCTGGCCATCACCAGCGCCCTGGGCCGCTGGGACGAGTTCGAGATCCACCTGCGCGGCTCGCTCACGCCGGGCAACAGCCACACCTTGACGCCCGAAGAAGTGCGTGAAGTGCTCTTCCAGGTCGCCATCTACGCGGGCGTGCCTGCAGCCAACACAGGCTTCTCCAAGGCCGTGGGCATCTTGCGCGAACTGGGCATGGCGCCGCCGCCCCACCCCGCCACCGATGCCTGGCACCCCGGTGTGGGCCGCTCGGCCTTCACCACCACGCGCCCCAAGCTGCACGCCACCGTGCGTGATGCGCGCAACGGTGCCAGCGAGCACACCGTGGTGCTCAGCCATGCCCTGGGTCAGGACCACAGCATGTGGGACTTGGTGGCCAACGCTCTGGCCGGCAGCTGCAAGGTGATCTGCCCCGACACGCGCGGCCATGGCCGCAGCGAGATCCCCGCCGGGCCCTTGAACCTGGCCGAGCTGGCCGCCGACGCCGCACGCCTGATCGACGAGCTGGCCGGCGAGCCTGTGGTTTGGGTGGGCCTCTCGATGGGCGGCATGATTGGTCAGGAGCTGGCCATCCGCCACCCCGACAAGGTCAAGGCGCTCGTGCTGGCCAACACCACCGGCCAATACAGCGTCGCGGCCAAGGAGACCATCGGCCAGCGCATCCACACCGTGGATGACCATGGCCTGAGCGCCATCGGCAACGGCACCATGTCGCGCTTTTTCACCGAGGGCTTTCGCACGCGCAAAGCTGCGACCGTCTCGCGCCACCAGCGCCTGCTGGAATCGATCGACCCTGAGGGCTACACCGCCTGCGCCGCCGCCGTGTGCGACGTCGACACCCTGGGCCGCCTGCACCAAGTCCGCGTGCCCACCCTGGTCATTGCTGGCCAGCAAGATGAGAGCACGCCGCTGGCCATGGCTGAAACGCTGCACCACGGCATCAGCGGCTCGCGCCTGGAGGTGCTGCCCGATTGCGCCCACCTGAGCGCTTGCGAGCAACCCGAAGCCTTTGCCGAGCTGGTGGGTGATTTCATCGCCAGCCTGTGAAGCTTCGGCTTTGATGCCGCGCTGAGCCCGGCCGCTGGCCCGCCCTTCCCTTTCTTGCCCCCGGCCCTCGAAACAGGGCCATGATCGCTGCATGTCGTCTCAAGCCCCAGGCCCCGTCAACACCATGAACCCCGCCCAGATGGAGGCCGTGCAGCACCTGCACAGCCCCTGCTTGGTGCTCGCAGGGGCCGGCTCGGGCAAGACGCGGGTGATCACGCAGAAGATCGCGCGCCTGCTGCAAAAAGGCGAAGGCGCAGACCTGGCGCCCTCACAGATCGCGGCCATCACCTTCACCAACAAAGCCGCCGCTGAAATGCGCGAGCGGGCCAAGGCGCTCATCGGAAGCAAGGCCGCCGGCAAGCTCTTGATCTGCACCTTCCACTCGCTGGGCGTGCGCCTGCTGCGTGACGATGGCACGGCCTTGGGCCTCAAGCCGCAGTTCTCCATCCTGGACAGCGACGATGTGACCAGCATCCTGCGAGATGCTGGCAGCACCACCGACGCCAAGCTGGCGCGCAGCTGGCAATGGACCATCAGCCTGTGGAAGAACATGGGCCTGAACAGTGCCCAGGCCTTGCCCCAGGCGGCCAGCGAAGAAGAGGTGATCGCAGCCAAGGTCATGAAGCTCTATGAAGAGCGCCTGCTGGCCTACCAGGCGGTTGATTTTGACGACCTGATCGGCCTGCCCCTCAAGCTGCTGGCCGAGCACGAACACGTGCGCCTGAAATGGCAGCGCCAGCTCAAGCACGTGCTGGTCGACGAATACCAGGACACCAACGCCACGCAGTACGAGCTGCTCAAGCTGCTGGTCGGCACTGAGGGCATCTTCACCGCCGTGGGCGACGACGACCAGTCCATTTACGGCTGGCGCGGCGCCACGCTGGACAACCTCAAGCGCCTGCCGCAGGACTACCCCACCCTCAAGGTCATCCCGCTGGAGCAGAACTACCGCTCCACCAGTGCCATCTTGCGTGCGGCCAACAACGTGATCGGGCTCAACCCCAAGCTGTTTCCCAAGACGCTGTGGTCGGACCTGGGCGAGGGCGAGGCCGTCAAGCTCATGGAGTGCGACAACGAAGAGCACGAGGCCGAACGGGCTGTTTCACACTTCATGCTGCTGCGCATGAACCTGCTGGAGCGCCACCCCGGTGATCCGTCCAAGACCGATTGGTCGAACTTCGCCATCCTCTATCGAGCCAACCACCAGGCGCGGCCTTTCGAGCAAGCCCTGCGCAAAGCCAACATCCCCTACAAGGTCTCAGGCGGGCAGAGCTTTTTCGACAAGAGCGAGATCAAGGACCTGTGCGCCTGGCTGCGCCTGCTGCTGAACAACGACGACGACCCGGCCTTCCTGCGCGCCGTGAACACGCCCAAGCGCGGCATTGGCCACCAGACCCTGGGATCACTGGGCGAATTTGCCGGCCAGTGGAAGCTCAGCCTGTTCGAGGCGCTGTTTGCCGAATCGCTCGGCACCTCTCTGAACAAGCGCGCCGTCGAGAGCCTGCACGAATTCGGCCGCTACGTGAATGACTTTGAATACCGTGCCCGCCAGACCTATGGCGGCGAGGACGCCAAAGTGCTGCTGCTGGAATGGCTCAAGGACATCGGCTACGAGCAGCACCTCTACGACAACGAAGAGAACGAAAAGATCGCCGCTGCGCGCTGGACCAATGTGCTGGACTTCATCGACTGGGTGGCCAAGCGCTGCGGCGGCCAGATCGAGAACGATGGCAGCACCTCGGTCGAAACCGAAAAGAAGAGCGTGCTGGAGATCGCACAGCTGATCTCGCTGATCACCAGCTTGGCCGAGCGCAATGCCGACCAGAACGTGTTGACTTTGTCGACCCTACACGCCTCCAAGGGCCTGGAGTGGCCCCACGTGGTGCTGGCCGGCGTGAACGAGGGCTCCCTGCCCTTCTCTCGCGAAGAGGGCGACATCACGCCTGCGGCCGTGGAGGAAGAACGCCGCCTGATGTACGTGGGCATCACCCGTGCGCGGCTGAACCTGGCCGTGAGCGCGCTCAAGCGGCGCAAGAAGGGGCGTGAGTATGTGCAAGCCACGCCCAGCCGCTTCATTGCCGAAATGAAGCTGAACGAGGGCGGCCCTGGGCCCGTGGAGAACCCACGCGAAAAGCTCAAGCGCCTGCGTGACGAGATGGCCGCCAAGCGCAGCCAGACCCCAGCAGCAGGCGCCTGAGGCGAAAAAAAACCCGATCCGAATGAACGGACCGGGTATCAATCCACCAATCGTTGGCGGGTGGAGGAGACAAACACGAACGAGAGGTGTGAACCTCTTGAAACAAAAAAGTTCCTCGTGTTGCTCAAGAATGTACCAATTGTCGCGATCCAGGGCAAGAACGTTGCGAATCCCCCTCTGGCGGACTCAGATTAGACGTTCGGGCTTGTCAGATTGCTCATGCGCACCGACGGCACAATCGGTGCCGTCAGCAGGCGCCCTCACACAAGGCGTTTGCTTTTTTCGAACTCTCAAACGCTGGCCCTGCCAGCCCCCACACCATGGAATGCACCATCAACTGGCAGCCCGCGTCGGGCATGGCCTTCATGGCCGAAACCGGCAGCGGCCACATCATCAACATGGACGGCGCCCCTGAGGGTGGCGGCCGCAACCTGGCCCCCCGCCCCATGGAAACCGTGCTGGCTGGCACGGGCGGCTGCACGGCCTATGACGTGGTGCTGATCCTCAAGCGTGGCCGCCACGATGTGCGCGGCTGCCAGGTCAAGATCACAGCCGACCGCGCCGAGGTGGACCCCAAAGTCTTCACCAAGATCAACATGCACTTTGTGGTGACGGGCGTGAACTTGACGGAGACCGCCGTTCAACGCGCCATCCAGATGTCGCACGAGAAGTACTGCTCGGCCAGCATCATGATCGGCAAGACGGCCGAGATCACCACCAGCTTCGAACTGGTGGCCGCCTGAGGCTGCTCCTTCACAGCGCCTGGCTCAGAGCCGGTGCGCGGTGAAGGTCATGAGCTTGGCGCTCAGGCGCATCAAGCCGCGCACAGGCAGGGGCAAGTCAACGCCCCCGGCTGCCTGAGCTGCATCCGCGTGAGCCGCTTCGTCATCGCGCATCTGGCGCACGATGGCGCGTGAGGCTTCATCGCTGGCTGGCAAGCGGTCGAGGTGGCCGCGCAAGTGCTGCTCGACCTGGCGCTCGGTCTCGACCACAAAGCCCAGGCTGGTCTTGTCGCCCGCACGGGCGGCCAGCAGGCCAATCGCGAACGAGCCTGCGTACCACAGCGGGTTGAGCAAGCTGGTGCGGCCACCCAGTTCTTGCAAGCGCTGCTCGGTCCAGGCCAGGTGGTCGGTTTCTTCGCCGGCCGCCTCCTCAAACTTCGCCTTGAGGGCAGGATCACGCGTGCCCAGGGCCTGCGAGGCGTACAGGGCCTGCGCACAGACCTCTCCCACGTGGTTCACCCGCATCAGCGCGGCGGACTCCGCCTTGTCGGCTTCCGTCAAGGGCAAGCCCTCGTGGCCGGGCAGGGGCTTGGGGCAAGGCCGTGAGGCCACATGGTGGCCCCACACACTGCGCAAAGCCGTGTCGGCCGCGATCAAAAGGCGATCCATGGGCGAGTGTTCAAGCTTGTTCATGCATGCATCCTAGCGCTGCATCAAACCCCGGCTTCGCGCAATGGACATCAACATGCCCAAGGCCAGCCCCAGGGTGACCATGGCCGTGCCGCCGTAGCTGATGAAAGGCAGCGGCACGCCCACCACCGGCAAGATGCCACTGACCATGCCCATGTTCACAAAGGCATAGGTGAAAAAGCTCAGCGACAAGCTGCCCGCCAGCAGGCGTGAAAACAGCGAGGGTGCCATGGCGGCGATCATCAAGCCCCGGTAGATCAGCATCAAAAAGCCTGCGATCAAGGCCAGGCAACCGGCCAGGCCGAACTCTTCGGAATAGGCCGCGAAGATGAAGTCGGTCGTGCGCTCGGGGATGAACTCCAAGTGGGTCTGCGTGCCCTTCATGAAGCCCTTGCCGCTCATGCCGCCAGAGCCGATCGCGATCATGCCCTGGATGATGTGAAAGCCCTTGCCCAGTGGGTCCTTGGTGGGGTCAAGCAAGGTGCAGACACGGTTCTTTTGATAGTCATGCAGCACCACCCAGCTGACATCGGGTTGGCAGATGCGCTCCTCCGACATCACCAGGGCCGTGACGGCGCTGGCCGCCACCAGCACCACCGGGACGATGAGCTTCCAGGACAGGCCTGCAAAGAAGATCACATACAAGCCGCTGGAAAGGATGAGCAGTGAGGTGCCCAGATCCGGCTGCTTCATGACCAAGCCCACGGGGATCACCAACAAGCCGCCGGCCACCAGGAAGTCAAGCGGCCGCAATTGCCCTTCGCGCCGCTGGAACCACCAGGCCAGCATGAGCGGCATGGCGATCTTGAGGATCTCGCTGGGCTGGATGTCCATGCCGACGTGCAGCCAGCGTGTCGCGCCTTTTTTGGTCACGCCAAACAGCGCCGTGGCCAGCAGGAGCATCACCCCTGCGGCATAAAGCGGCACGGCCATGGCCATGAGCCTTTGCGGTGGCACCTGGGCCACCAGAAAGAGGATGACCGAGCCCAGCACCATGTTGCGGGCGTGGTCAACAAAACGGGTGCCGTGGTCAAAGCCAGCCGAGTACATGGCCGTCAGCCCCAGGCCACACAGGTAAAGCACCACCAGGGCCAGCGGCAGGTCAAAGCCCGTGAAGATGGGCTTGAGGCGCTGCCAGATGGAGGGTTTTTCAAAGGCCACGTTCATGGGCGCGCTCCTGAGGGACGGGAGGCAGGCAAGGCCGCGATGGCGGGGCGGGGAGAAGCAGGCTGCTCAGGGGCGGGCTTGGGTGCCTGGCTGGGCGCAGCCACAGGGGCGGAAGCAACCATGGAGGCTGAGGCAGCGGCCGATGCAGCAAGGGCCGCAGGGGCCGAGGCCGGTGCCGATGAAGCAGACGCAGAGGAAGCCAACGCCACAGCACCCACCGCGGATGCCGCTGCGCCAGGCAAGGTAGGCTCAGCCACGTCGGTGCCAAAGGCATCGAGGCCACGCGGCAGCGGCACGTCGCTGACCTTGCGTGAGATTCCAATGGGCGCGATGCCCCTGCCCTGGCTCACTTCGACGATGTCTTCTTCAGAAGGGTAGATGCCACTGATCAGGTAATCAAGCACGCGGCGCGCGATGGGCGCGGCCGATTGCGCGCCAAAGCCCGCGTTTTCGACGATCACAGCCAGGGCCACTCGGGGTTGTTCGACCGGCGCAAACGCCTCATAGAGCGAATGGTCGCGCTGGTAATCTTCCAGCTTGGCCGCGTTGTACTTTTCGTTCTGCCGCAAGGTCACGGCCTGCGCCGTGCCCGTCTTGCCGCCGCTGAGGTAAGTCGCGCCCACGAACACTCGGGTGGAGGTGCCTTCCTTGGTCACGCCATGCATGGCCTCACGGATCAAGGCAGTGTGCTGCGGGTTCACCGGCAGGGCCGACATGGCCTGGCTGGACACCACACGGCGTTCACGCGTGACCACGTCTTCCACCTCGCGCACCAGGCGGGGCTGGTAGCGTTTGCCATCAGACACCAAGGTGCCCAGGGCGGTCGAGAGCTGCAGCATGGTGAAGGTGTTGTAGCCCTGGCCAATGCCCAGGGAGATGGTCTCGCCGGCGTACCAGCGCTTTTGCTCAGGGCGCTTGTAGGAGCGGCGCTTCCAATCGGTCGAGGGCAAGATGCCTTTGACCTCGCCTTGCAAGTCGATGCCAGTCAAGCGGCCAAAGCCCAGAGGCTCCATCTGGTCATGGATGGTGTCCACACCCAACTCGTTGGCCAGCGAATAGAAATAAACGTTGCTCGATTCGACGATGGCTCGGCGCATGTTCATGGCACCGCCGCGCTCGTTCTCGGGGCTGCGGAAGCGGTGCCCACCAAAGTTGAACACGCCCGAATCCATGATGATGGTGCTGGGGCTGCGCTTGCCGGTGCTCAAGGCGGCCAAGGCCATGAAGGGCTTGTAGGTCGAGCCCGGCGGGTAGGTGCCGCGCAAGGCGCGGTTGAGCAGGGGCTTGTCGATCGATTCGTTCAGCTCGCGCCAGCTTTCGCTGTCGATGCCGTCC
>JBEANX010000277.1:0-3080 GCA_041165245.1 Pseudomonadota bacterium | reverse complement strand
AGATCAAGAGCGTCGAGAACACCAAGAAGATCACCAAGGCCATGGAAATGGTCGCGGCTTCGAAGATGCGCAAGGCGCAGGATCGCATGCGTGCGGCCCGTCCTTACGC
Organism: Pseudomonadota bacterium; assembly: GCA_041165245.1. Classification (GTDB taxonomy): domain Bacteria; phylum Pseudomonadota; class Gammaproteobacteria; order Burkholderiales; family Burkholderiaceae_C; genus Aquabacterium. The sequence goes on along the minus strand of JBEANX010000277.1, from coordinate 2,971 downwards.
TGAAAAGGTGCGCAACATCGCAGCGAACTTGTCCAAGGCGAACCCCGAGTACGTCCACCCCTTCATGACCACCAACACGGGTGGCAAGAAGGTGGGCTTCATCGTGGTGAGCACCGACAAGGGCCTGTGCGGCGGCTTGAACACCAACGTCCTGCGCGCCGTGACCAACAAGCTCAAGGAGCTTGAAGGCAACGGTGTGAAGGCCGACGTGGTGGCCATTGGCAACAAGGCCGCTGGCTTTTTCAGCCGGATCAACGCCAACGTCGTGTCCCAAGTGACCGGCATGGGCGACACCCCGCACCTGGAAAAGATGATCGGCCCCGTCAAGGTGCTGCTCGACGCATACACCGCTGGTGAGCTGAGCGAGGTCTATCTGTGCTTCACCCGCTTCATCAACACGATGAAGCAGGAGCCTCTGGTGCAGCAACTGCTGCCCCTGAGCGCAGAAGACTTCAAGGGTGAGACCCAGCATCAGTGGGACTACATCTACGAGCCGGAACCCACGGCGGTCATCGATGACCTGATGGTGCGTTACGTCGAAGCGCTGGTCTACCAGGCCGTGGCCGAGAACATGGCGTCTGAGCAATCGGCGCGCATGGTGGCCATGAAGGCTGCAACCGACAACGCTGGCAACGTGATCAAGGAACTGAAGCTGGTCTACAACAAGACCCGCCAAGCCGCGATCACGAAGGAATTGTCCGAGATCGTCGCCGGTGCGGCAGCGGTCTGATCCGAATATTGAATTGATTGAAGGAACGAAAAATGGCTGACACGCAAACAGTGGGCAAGATCGTTCAGTGCATCGGCGCCGTGGTGGACGTGGAATTTCCCCGCGACCAGATGCCCAAGGTGTACGACGCCCTGAAGATGGACGGCTCCGCGCTGACCCTGGAAGTGCAACAGCAACTGGGTGACGGCATCGTCCGTACCATTGCGCTGGGTTCTTCTGACGGCCTGCGTCGCGGCATGGTGGTGTTCAACACCCATGCTCAGATCACCGTGCCCGTGGGCCCCGCCACGCTGGGTCGCATCATGGACGTGCTGGGCGCGCCCATCGACGAACGTGGCCCTGTGGACCAAACCCACACCGCCCCCATCCACCGCAAGGCTCCTGCATACGACGAACTGTCGCCTTCGCAAGAGCTGCTGGAAACCGGCATCAAGGTGATCGACCTGGTCTGCCCGTTCGCCAAGGGCGGCAAGGTGGGTCTGTTCGGTGGCGCCGGTGTGGGCAAGACCGTGAACATGATGGAACTCATCAACAACATCGCCAAGGCCCACAGCGGTCTGTCGGTGTTCGCTGGTGTGGGTGAGCGTACCCGTGAGGGCAACGACTTCTATCACGAAATGGCTGACTCCAAGGTTGTGGACCTGGAGAACCTTGGCAACTCCAAGGTGGCCATGGTTTACGGTCAGATGAACGAACCCCCAGGCAACCGTCTGCGCGTGGCTTTGACCGGTTTGACCATTGCGGAATCTTTCCGTGACGAAGGCCGTGACGTGTTGTTCTTCGTGGACAACATCTACCGTTACACCTTGGCCGGTACCGAAGTGTCCGCTCTGCTGGGTCGTATGCCTTCGGCCGTGGGCTACCAGCCTACGCTGGCTGAAGAAATGGGCCGCCTGCAAGAGCGCATCACCTCGACCAAGGTCGGCTCGATCACCTCGATCCAGGCCGTGTACGTCCCTGCGGACGACTTGACCGACCCATCGCCTGCCACGACCTTTGCTCACTTGGACTCCACCGTGGTGCTGTCGCGTGACATCGCTTCGCTGGGCATCTACCCCGCCGTGGATCCGCTGGACTCGACCTCGCGTCAGCTGGACCCGCACGTGGTCGGTGAAGAACACTATGCCGTGGCCCGCGCCGTGCAAAACACGCTGCAACGCTACAAGGAACTGCGCGACATCATCGCCATTCTGGGCATGGACGAACTGGCTCCCGAAGACAAGCTGCTGGTGTCTCGCGCTCGCAAGATCCAGCGCTTCCTGTCGCAGCCTTTCCACGTGGCCGAAGTGTTCACGGGCTCGCCTGGCAAGTATGTGCCTCTGAAGGAAACCATCCGTGGTTTCAAGATGATCGCCGCTGGCGAGTGCGACAGCCTGCCTGAGCAAGCGTTCTACATGGTCGGGACGATCGACGAAGCCTTCGAAAAAGCGAAAACAATGTAATCAACGGCGCCTTGCGCGCCCTGGCAGCGTTGCCGTGCTCGTCATAGCTTCCGCTATGTCTGTGCGCGGCGCCTTGCCAGACCACGCGAGGCTTGCTGCTGACATTGTTTTCTGACGCTAACAAGGTTTTTAGGAAGCCATATGTCCACCATTCACGTTGATGTTGTTTCGGCCGAAGAGTCCATCTTCTCGGGCGAAGCCACGGTGGTGTCCGTGCCCGGTGAAGTGGGTGAGTTGGGCATCTTGCCCAAGCACGCACCGCTGATCACGCGCATCAAGCCGGGTGCCGTGCGCATCCAGCGCGCCGACAACAAGGAAGAAGAGTTCGTCTTTGTGGCCGGTGGCATCGTGGAAGTGCAGCCCGGTTGTGTGACCGTGCTGGCCGACACCGCCATCCGCGGCAAGGACCTGGACGAAGCCAAAGCCAGTGAAGCCAAGAAGCTGGCCGAAGAGGCTGTGAGCAATGCCAAGGGCGACATCGACCTGGCCAAGGCTCAGGGCGAGTTGCAGGAACTGGTGGCCCAATTGGCCGCCATCCGCCGCCTCACCGCTCGCAAGTAAGCGCATCTGCCGCCGCCGTTGGCCTGCCCAACGGTGCTGCTCGAAGCCCGCAGCCGAAAGGTGTGCGGGCTTTGTCATTTGTTGGCTGACAATGATGGCTTGCCCTTTGACTTCACCTGCGCCTTGCCCATGGGCAGCGCGCCATGCCCACATGCCCCGTACCGCATCGAACAAGTCCTCCAAGGCCGTGACAAAGACAGTGACCAAGCTCACAGTGAAGAGCGCGGTCAAGGTCGCT
>JBEANX010000276.1:0-8626 GCA_041165245.1 Pseudomonadota bacterium | reverse complement strand
TGGTGCCCTGGAGCGCTGGCGCCCGGTCGAGGCGCTGAGTGACCCTGCGGCGGTTCGCACCGATGTGATCTACACCCTCATTCACCGCCTCGGTTTGTTCCGCCTGGCCTTGTTCTTTGGTGTCGAACCTTGGGTGGACGATGCCTTTGGCTGGGCTCGCGTGCAGGGCTTCAACGGCATTCACCTCGACGAGATGGCTGCGCCCTGGTGGCCTGGCGTGAGTGACACGGCCTGGTTCAGTTTGATGATCTACCTGCTGCTGTTTGATTTCGTGGATTACTGGATCCACCGCGGCCAGCACGCCAGCAACCGCTGGTGGGCCCTGCACGCCGTGCACCACAGCCAGCGCCAGATGACCATGTGGAGCGACAACCGCAACCACCTGCTGGACGACATGGTCCGTGACCTCATCATCGTGTTGGTGGCTCGCGGCGTGGGCGTGCCCCCGGGCCAGTTTGTGGCCGTGGTGGCCTTGACCTTGATGGTAGAGAGCCTCTCCCACGCCAACACCCGCCTGAGCTTTGGCCCTGTGTTTGAGAAGATCCTGGTGGGGCCGCGCTTTCACCGCGTGCACCACGGCATTGGCATCGGGCACGAATCGAGCGGGCCTGGCAGTTTGGGCGGCTGCAACTACGCCGTGCTCTTCCCGGTGTGGGACATCCTGTTTCGCACGGCGGATTACCGCACCCCGGTCGAAGCCACTGGCATCCGCGACCAGTTGCCCGAGATGGGGGGGCGCAATTACGGTCAAGGCTTTTGGGCCCAACAATGGCTGGGCCTATTGCGCCTGGTCGGGCGTGCCTGAACCGCGTTTGGGTATGCTTGTTGGCACTGCCACTTGACGGTGCCGCAAAGCGCCCTTTGTCATGCCCCATGACCGACCCGATGCTGCTCATGCCTTGAGCCTCTCGCCCCTGGCTTTGGGCACACAGGCTGGCGCAGTGATGCAGGCCTTGCTGCGGGCCGTTTGGTCTTGCTTTCACCCTCGGGTGATCTTCCTCACCGCATTGCCTCTGCTGATCACCATGGTCGGCATGGCCGTGGCTGCATGGCTGTGGTGGGGCCCCGCAACCGCCTTCATCGAACACGCCTTGGGCGGCTTGGATTGGTTCGCGGCCCTGATCCGCTGGCTTCAAACCTCCATGGGCACGGATCCCACCGGCGCGGCCAGTCTGGGCAAGGTCATGGCGCCCATCGTCCTTTTGCTGCTGGCCGTGCCTCTGGTGGTCATGACGTCGCTGGTGGTGGTTGCGGCATTTCTGAGCCCCACGCTCGTTCGATGGGTGGCCTCAAGTCGCTTCCCCGGCTTGCTCAGTCTGCACCAGGCGGGTTGGGCGTCCTCCATCGGGTGGTCGCTCAAGGCCACTGTGCAGGCGCTGGCCCTGTTTGTGTTGACCTTGCCCTTGTGGCTGGTGCCCATCCTGGGCGCCTTTGTGCCGCCCTTGATCTGGGGCTGGCTCACCTACCGCGTCATGGCGCATGACGCTTTGGGCGAACACGCCTTGCCCGCTGAGCGCGAGGTGCTGATCCAACAGCACCGCTGGGCCTTGCTGGCCATCGGCATGGCCGCCGGAGGCCTGGGGGCTGCGCCCTCGCATGCGCTGGTGATGGTGGTCATGGGGCTTGGTTTGGCGGGCGGCATCGCAGGTGGCGCCGTGCTGGGCCCCATGGGCAGCTTGGCAGCAGCTTCGGCACCTTTGCTCATGGGGGTGTCCGTCTGGTTCTACACCCTGGTGTTTGCGTTTTCGTCACTGTGGTTCACCCATTACTTGCTGGCGGCCTTGCAACAACTGCGGCAGCGCGGTGACGAGGGCCTTGTCTCCCATGGCGCTGTGCGGGCGCTGAACCGGTGAGCCCGGCACGGGTCTGTTCTGACTGTTTTCACCCTCACACAAAGGCCACCATGGTTGGATTGATCATCATCGGCGACGAGATCCTCAGCGGCCGTCGGCAAGACAAGCACCTGTGCAAGGCCATTGAGCTGCTCAGTGAGCGCGGCATGGCCGTCGACTGGGTGCGCTACGTGGGCGACGACCCTGCTCGCATCACGGCCGACGTGCGCCACGCGCTCGACAGTGGTGACGTGGTGTTCTCCTTCGGCGGCATCGGTGCCACGCCTGACGACCACACCCGCCAGTGCGCAGCTGCGGCGACTGGCCAGCCCCTGGTTCTGCATGCAGAGGCCCGCCCGCTCATCCTAGAGCGCTGCCGCCAATTGGCCGAGCATGATGGCCAACCTTTTGACCCAGATTCGCCTGACACCCACCGCCGCCTGCAGATGGGCTTTTTCCCCGTGGGCGCCAGCATCATCCCCAACCCCTTCAACGGCATCCCCGGCTTTTCGCTCCAGGGGCGTGTGCACTTTGTGCCCGGTTTCCCGGTCATGGCCTGGCCCATGATGGCCTGGGCGCTCGACACCCTGCATGCCGATCTGCACGGCCGCCAGGCCACAGAGGAGCGTGCAGTGGTCGTTTACGGTGCCATTGAATCGGTTTTGACGCCTTTGATGGTCGAGATTGAAGCCCACCACGCCCCTGTGAAGGTGTTCAGCCTGCCCAGCGTGGACCACCCCGAGCATGGCCGGCACATTGAATTGGGTGTCAAAGGGCCGGTGGGGCAGGTCGAAGGCGCCTTCCAGGCGATGAAAGAAGGCCTAAACCAACTTGGTGCAAAAATGGGCCCCGAAACGGTGCGTTCTACTGGGTGTTGAAAACATGTTCTAAATTGGTGCGTGATGGCCCAGGCCGAGCCCATGGGCTTGGCGGGGTGGCACCGACCTTGAGCCACATCGCCTGCTTGCGGTGCACGCCCGATGCTGCTTCGCATCCTTGTGCCACTTGAAAAGCAGCTTGACGCTGCTCGCAATTGCAGGGTGTGAGCATGATTTCTGGCCCTGGCCTTTGCGCTTGACGAGCAGGCGGCACGAAATTCGCTATTACACTTCGCGCTGTTTCTGATCTGGAAACAGACCATTTCCAACTTTCTGCACATTCAAGCCTCTGGCTAGGAGCAACTGATGGCCAACAAGACCGTCGCCGACGTGATGAAGTCGGTGAAGGACAACGACGTCAAGTTCGTTGATTTCCGCTTCACCGACACCCGCGGTAAAGAACAGCACGTCACCGTGCCCGTTTCCCACTTTGACGAAGACAAGTTCGTCTCTGGCCATGCCTTCGACGGTTCGTCCATCGCTGGCTGGAAGGGCATCGAAGCCTCCGACATGCAGTTGATGCCTGACCCTAACACGGCCAACATCGACCCGTTTTTCGAAGAGCCCACCCTGATCCTGACCTGCGACGTCATCGACCCTACCGATGGCAAGGCCTATGAGCGCGATCCTCGCTCGCTGGCCAAGCGCGCTGAAGCCTACCTGAAGGCTTCTGGTCTGGGCGACACCGCCTACTTCGGCCCAGAACCCGAATTCTTCGTGTTCGACTCGGTCCGTTGGGGCAACGAGATGTCGGGCAGCTTCTTCAAGATCGAATCTGAAGAAGGCGCTTGGTCCACCTCCAAGGAATACGAGCACGGCAACAGCGGCTACCGCCCCACCGTGAAGGGCGGCTACTTCCCCGTGCCTCCCGTGGACTCTTTCCAAGACATGCGCTCGGAAATGAGCCTGATCTTGGAATCGGTCGGCATTCCCGTCGAAGTGCACCACCACGAAGTGGCCAACGCTGGCCAGATGGAAATCGGCACGCGTTTCAGCACCTTGACCGAACGCGCTGACTGGCTGCAACTGCAGAAGTACGTGATCGTGAACGTGGCCCATGCCTACGGCAAGACCGCCACCTTCATGCCCAAGCCCATCGTTGGTGACAACGGTTCCGGCATGCACGTGCACCAGTCGATCTGGAAAGATGGCAAGAACCTGTTCGCAGGCGAAGGCTATGCTGGTCTGAGCGAATTCGCCCTGTACTACATCGGTGGCATCATCAAGCACGCCCGTGCCCTGAACGCCATCACCAACCCTGGTACGAACTCGTACAAGCGTTTGGTGCCTGGCTTTGAAGCCCCGGTGAAGCTGGCTTACTCGGCCAAGAACCGTTCCGCTTCGATCCGCATCCCTTATGTGGCCAACCCCAAGGGTCGCCGCATCGAGGCGCGCTTCCCCGATCCTTCGGCCAACCCATACTTGGCTTTCGCGGCCCTGATGATGGCCGGTCTGGACGGCGTGGAAAACAAGATCCATCCTGGCGAAGCCGCCACGAAGGACCTGTACCACCTGCCCCCAGAAGAAGACGCACTGATCCCCACCGTGTGCCACAGCTTGGACCAAGCTCTGGAATACTTGGACAAGGACCGCGCCTTCCTGACCAAGGGTGGTGTGTTCACCGATGCCTACATCGACGCTTACATCGACCTGAAGATGCAAGAAGTCACCCGCTTCCGCATGGCCACGCACCCTGTCGAATTCGACATGTACTACGCCCTGTGATGCAGGCCGTGCAGCCCTTAGGCTGCACCTTGCAGACAGCAAAGGGACGGCTTGCCGTCCCTTTTTTCATGCTTGGCGTAAAGATGGTGTGAAGCTCGCGTGAAGCATTGGCACGTGGTCAGCCCAAGGTGGCCGCGTTGCGTTGTGTGAACGAGGACGCCTTCGTCACGAGCCTGCCCATGTGGCGCGGGCATACTAGACCCATGGAACAAGGACGCTTGATGAGACGCTGGAACGCTCGGCTGGCCGCCACGCTGGGCATGTCACTTGCCCTTTTGTCGGGCTTGGTGGTGGGCATGCCGCAGGCCATGGCCCAGGAAAAGCCGGTTTACCGCTGCCCTGGCAACCTCTATACCGATGCCTTGTCGGCCAAAGAGGCCTCTGACAAAGGCTGCAAGACACTCGATGGCGCGCCCATCACGGTGATTCAGTCCATCCAGCCTCGCCCTGCTGCGCCCAAGAGCGCGGGTGGCAATGCCGGCAGCAACTCAGGCAATGGCGCTGGGCCAAGCCCCGAGCAGCGCGTGTCGCCCGAGGATCAGAAGGCCCGCGACACCGACGCCCGCCGCATCCTGGAGGCTGAGCTTCGCAAGGAAGAAGACGCCTTGGCTGCGCTTCGCAAGGAATTCAACAACGGCGAGCCCGAGCGCCAAGGCAATGAGCGCAACGCTCAGAAGTACCAAGATCGCGTCAACGAGATGCGCAATGCCCTGATCCGCAAGGAGGCTGATGTGGTCTCCATCAAGCGTGAGTTGTCCAAGCTGGGTGGCGCGCCTGCAGCCGGTGGCAGCAGCAACCGTTGAAGACACAGAACATGGCCACTCGAAACCCACCCACCCTGGGCCGACAGCAAAGCGTTGCCAAGGGTGGTTCTCGCGCCAACCCTCAAGAAGTGCAGTCGCTTTTGCCCACGGGGCTGGATGCTTTTGACCACCTGGCCACCATGGTGGCTGTGATCGAGCCCAACGGGCAGTGCCTCTTTGCCAATGTGGCCTTCGAGGAAGAGCTGGGCTTGTCGCGCCGCAGCGTGCTTCGCGAATCCATTTTCGACTGGTTCGTGGAGCCCGCTTTGCTGCAAGACGTGGTGGCCGCTGTGGCTGCCAATGAATACGCCACCAGCCGCCTGGAGGCCAAGCTCAAGCGCCACCCCAATGTCTTCGGCGAGCCGCTGCCCGTGCAAGTGCTGGTCACGCGCATGGAGCATGGCAGCTTGGTGGTGATCGAGCTGGTCGAGGTCGAGCAGCAAACCCGCCAGGACCGCGAGGAGCGGGTGCTCGATCAGGTTCAAGCCAACAAAGAACTCATCCGCAACCTGGCGCACGAGATCAAAAACCCGCTGGGTGGCATCCGGGGCTCGGCACAGTTGCTTCAGTTGGAGCTCGAATCCAAAGCGCTGACGGAGTACACCCAGGTCATCATCCATGAAGCCGACCGCCTGCAGGCCTTGGTCGACCGGCTGTTGGCGCCTCACCGCCGCCCGCACGTCGTGGGCGATGTCAACATCCATGAGGTGTGTGAGCGGGTGCGCTCGCTCATCCTGGCTGAGTTCCCCAAGGGGCTCAAGCTCTGGCGAGACTACGACACCTCCCTCCCTGAGTTCCGTGGCGACCGCGAGCAGCTCATCCAGGCCTTGCTCAACATCGCGCACAACGCGGCCCAGGCCTTGGCCGAACGCATCCAGGCCGGAGACGCCAAGCTCACGCTGCGCACGCGCGTGGCCCGCCGCATCACGCTCAACCGGCATTTGCACCGCCTGGCATTGGTCTTGCTAATTGAGGACAACGGCCCGGGCATTCCCGAGACCTTGCGTGACCGCATTTTCTACCCGCTGGTGTCGGGCAGAGAGGGCGGATCAGGCTTGGGGCTCACCCTGGCACAAACCTTCGTTCAACAGCACCACGGCACCATCGAATGCGAGAGCGAACCTGGCAAGACGGTCTTCAAGATCACGATTCCCTTGCCATGATCGCTGGCTGTTCGGCTTTGCTGACTGGCGTGGCTGCTTCACTCACAGGCCGGCATGAAACCCATCTGGATCGTTGATGACGACCAATCCATTCGCTTTGTGCTCGAAAAGGCATTGGCCCGTGAAGACCTGCCAACGCGCAGCTTCACCAATCCCCGGGATGTCCTGGCGGCACTAGACGACGACGAGCCCCAGGTGCTGGTGTCTGACATCCGCATGCCGGGTGGTTCGGGCATCGACTTGCTGGCCAAGGTCAAGGAGCGCTTCCCTGGTTTGCCCGTCATCATCATGACGGCTTACTCAGACCTCGACTCGGCCGTGTCGGCCTTCCAAGGCGGCGCCTTCGAGTACCTGCCCAAGCCTTTTGACTTGACCAAAGCGGTCGAGCTGATCCGCCGCGCGGTCGATGAATCGGTGCGCGAAAACGTGGCCGACGAGCGCCTTCAGCAGATGCCTGAGATGCTGGGCCAGGCCCCGGCGATGCAGGACGTCTTTCGGGCGATCGGCCGCCTCAGCCAGAGTAACGTCACCGTGCTGATCACTGGTGAATCGGGCTCGGGCAAGGAGTTGGTGGCCCATGCGCTGCACAAGCACAGCCCACGCGCCAACGGGCCGTTTGTGGCCATCAACACGGCGGCCATCCCCAAAGATTTGCTCGAATCAGAACTCTTCGGCCATGAGCGCGGGGCCTTCACGGGCGCGCAAACCATGCGCCGTGGCCGCTTTGAGCAGGCCGATGGCGGCACGCTGTTCCTCGACGAAATTGGCGACATGCCGTTTGATTTGCAGACGCGTTTGCTGCGCGTGCTGTCAGACGGGCAGTTCTACCGCGTGGGTGGCCACCACCCGCTCAAGTCGACGGTGCGGGTCATTGCCGCGACCCACCAGAACTTGGAAGATCGCGTGCGCCAGGGCGTGTTCCGCGAGGACTTGTTCCACCGCCTGAACGTGATCCGCCTGCGCTTGCCCGCGCTGCGTGAGCGCCGAGAGGATGTCTCTGCACTGGCCCGCTTCTTCTTGCAAAAGAGCGCCAAGGAGTTGGGCGTGGAGGCCAAGCGCATCTCCGAGCCGGCCTTGGCCCGCCTGACGGCTTTTGACTTCCCCGGCAACGTTCGCCAGCTTGAGAACATCTGCCATTGGCTGACGGTCATGGCGCCGGCCCAGGTCATTGAAAGCAAGGACCTGCCGCCAGAGCTGATGAGCGTGGCCCCGCTTGCGCCCATGGTGCAGCCTGCAGCTAGCCCCATGTACCTGGAAGCGCCCGCAGCGCCAGTGGCGGCTCATGCGCCGCCCAGCCAGCCTCTGGCTTCTTCCGCGCCAGTCTGGTCTGCGCCTGTGGCAAACACGGCACCAGCGCCCATGGCCATGGCTGGTGGACCGGATGCTTGGGTGGCATCGGCGCCAGTAGGTGGCTTTGCTGCACCGGCGATGGCGGGGCAAGTGGGGGGGCATTCGGCGCCTCTGGCACCCTTGGCGCCTGTGGCTGGCAATTGGCTGAGTGATCTGGAGCGCGAAGCCAAGGCCTTGTTGGATGCAGGTCAGACCGATGTCTGGGACCACCTCACCAAGCTGTTCGAAGCCCGCCTGATCCACACGGCGCTGGAACTCACGCGTGGCCGCCGCATCGAGGCGGCGCAAAAGCTCGGCATTGGGCGCAACACCATCACGCGCAAGATCCAGGAACTGGGCATGGACGACTGAGGCTGCGGCAACAAGTCTTTGCATTCTCGTGAGGGGCTCTGGCCCCAGGCACGCAGGAACCGTCAACCTTGGTGAGACACTTACCCTCGTTGAGTTTTTGTTCCTGTTTGCCTGGACCTTTGCCACTCATGAATCACCTGATTGCTCGCCCTGATGATCGCCGCGAAGACCGCGGCCTCACCTTGACTTTCTCTCCCCTGAGCCGCGCCAGCCTCGTGCTGCTGTCGGCTTTGTCTGTGGTGTGCGCGCCCAGCATGGCAGCCGGCAACAAAGCGCGGCCGGCCGGCACATCTGCAGCGGCCTCCGCCACCTCCCTGCAAGCCATCACCAGCGTGGAGGGCATCAGCGAATACCGCCTTCCCAATGGCTTGCAGGTGCTTTTGATCCCTGACGATTCCAAGCCCACCACCACGGTGAATGTGACCTACCGAGTGGGTTCGTGCCACGAGAACTATGGCGAAACCGGCATGGCCCACTTGCTGGAGCATTTGCTGTTCAAGGGCTCGCCACGCCACCCCAATGTC
>JBEANX010000275.1:0-8441 GCA_041165245.1 Pseudomonadota bacterium | reverse complement strand
CGGTCGTGGCCACCGTGCCGGTGCGCATGATGCCCTTGAGCTCAAAGCCCTGCAGCTGTGTGACCTCGGCCACGGCCGCCTCCAACGCCAGCTGCACCTCGGCCAATGGCGGGATGGGCACCCAAAGGGGCAGGTCTTCGTCCAGCACATGGTCTTCACGCACATAGCCGTGGGCCAGCACGTAATCACCCAGTTGCTGTGAGTTGCGCAGGCCGGCGCAGTGGCCCAACATGATCCAGGCCAGAGGGCGCAGCACCGCAATGTGGTCGGTGATGGTCTTGGCGTTCGACGGCCCCACGCCGATGTTGACCATGGTGATGCCGCTGTGGTCTCGGCGCACCAGGTGGTAGCCGGGCATCTGAGGCAGGCGCGGTGGCGGCGTGCCTTGGGTGTCGCCGGGCTCGACCGTCAAGCCCACGCGGCGGGTGACCACATTGCCAGGCTCGACAAAGGCGATGTAGTCATCATCATCCCGTGGGTTGGCCGGGTCGGGCACGCGGGCCATGATCTCGCGGCCCAGCTGCACGAACTGGTCGATGTAGAACTGGTAGTTGGTGAAAAGCACGAAGTTCTGGAAGTGCTCGGGCGAGGTGCCGGTGTAGTGGCGCAGGCGGTGCAGGGAGTAATCCACACGCGGCGCGGTGAACAGGGCAAGCGGCCGGGGCGCACCACCGCGCACTTCGTACGTGCCGTTGGCAATGCCGTCGTCCATGGCGGCCAGGTCGGGCAGGTCGAACAGATCACGCAGCAGCAGCCGGCGGTCAGGCGTGAGGTTGCCCTCGACGTGGTCGTTGTCGGCCAGCGAGAAGTGCACCGGGATCGGGTCACGGCTCAGGCCGATCTCCAGGCTCACGCCATGGTTGCGCAGCAGCAGGCTGAATTGCTCGCGGTAGTAATCGGCAAACAGATCAGGGCGGGTGAGCGTGGTTTCATACGTGCCGGGGCCCGCCACAAAGCCATAGGCCAGGCGCGAGTCGGCCCGGGCCACGGTGTCGGTGTGGATGCGAACGAAGGGGTACTTGGCGCGCACGGGGCCTTCAAACACCTCGCCAGCCACAAAGCGCTGGAGCGATTTGCGCAGGTGCTCGACCTGGCCGTTGTACAACTTGAGAACGTGGTCGAAGGCCTCGCCCGCATCGTCAAAGTGGAGGGACGCCACCTTGGGCGCCTCATGATGGTTCTTGCTCATCGTGCTGCCTTTGCCTCTAGCTTCCATGGCCCATTGTGAACCGGCGCCTGAGGGCCCATGCGTGATGTGGCTGAAGGCAGACAGCCCAGTTCGCGCTTTCAGCCGCTGCGCAAAGCTGGCATGGCCACAGGCCGGGGCGCACGCGCCGAAGGGATGGCCGAGAGCAGGCGCACCAGGTCCTGCTGGCGGGCGGTGCGGGTCTTGTCGAGCACAGCCCGCACTTGCGAGCGGACCGTAGGCATGGCCAGGCCCTGGGCCTCGGCGTACTCGTCGACCGTGCTGCCTTGCACCAGGGCGTGGGTCAGGCGGGCTTCGGCCTGCGTGAGACCGAACATCTGCATCAACTGCAAGGCAGTGGCGTGGCGCTGAGCCTCGGGCACGGTGAGGTAGACCAGCAAGGCCGCGCGGGGATGAATGGCACGCATGGATTGATCATGCCCAGCACCCGGGCGGCTCACCGTCACCGCGCACCAAGGGTCCGTGTCACCGCGGCCGGGCGGGTGGCGCAGCACCGTGCTCTCGGGCACACCGGTGCTGAGCACGCGTTGCAGCAAGGTGGGCAGATCGGCTTGCAATCCAGCGGCGGCTCGCAAGCGGCGCTGCTGTGACACCAGCCAGCGGCCCTGCTGCAAGATGGCCTCGGCGCGGCGGTTGGCGCTGAGCACATCGCCAGTTTCGTCCAGCACCAGCACGCCCTGATCCAGGGTGTCCAAGGCAGACTGCCCCCACTCGCAAGCCACCAGTGCCGCATCGTGCTGCACCAGCATGCGCGCCACCCGCTGCAGGTGGGGCACCAGGGCCTGGGCCTGGCGCATCTGCTGCTCGTCAAAGGTGTCGCGCCCCACCGAGTGGTAGAAGCTCACGTAGAAGTCAAAACGGCTGTCGCGGTAGAGCTGCGCGCCCATGGTGTAGCGGCGCCCCCGTGGCAGCAGGAAATCCTGGAAGAACTCGTTGCGCGCCACGAAGCGTTCGTCGAAAAACTGATCACAGCGCGCCAACTGGCCCAGAGGCACGGTGGCCATGCGGGCACGGCGCGGGTCGATCTGGCTGTAGCGCTGCACGTAATCGGGGTCGACCTGATCGAGCGAGCCATGGTTGAGCACAACCACGCGTGGCACGAAGCGGCTGGTGTCCCAACCAATGAAGTGGGCGGCATCGACCTTCAACCACTGGCTCAGTGCCGACACCGTCGGCGTGAGCAGCGACGGGTTGATCACAGACTCGTACAGATCGCCCAGCAAGGCGGCCGGAACGGCATGTGGCGAATCAAGGTGTGCCATGGCCTTCCCCCAGTTTTGACATCCATGGCTCAGCAAAGGCCACGCGTGTCCGAACTTACATCAACTGGGGCGATATTCAGGCCGTTGAATGCCCTGCATACCCCACCAATGAGGGAAGGGTTTGCCTCAGGGGGCTGAGGCAGAAGCCGCCGTGCCCGGCGTGGGGGCGCCTGCGGGCTCGGCCATGAAGGCAATGCGGTGCAGCCTGGCTTTTTGCAGCAGGCCCAGCACCTCAGCCACTTGGCCATAGGGCACCGCCTTGTCGGCGCGCAAGTGAACCTCTGTTTGGCTGCCCTCGATGGGCTTGAGGCGAGCCCTGAGGGCATCCAAGGTGCTGGCTTGCCCGTCGACCTGCAGATCGCCACTGGCAGTGAGCTGCAGCTTGATGGCTTTGGGGTCAGGCGGCTGCTTTTGCGTGCCCTCGGTCTTGGGCAGGTTCAGCTTGAGGCTGGAGGTCATCAAAGGCGCGGTCAGCATGAAGATGACCAACAGCACCAGCATGACGTCAATGAGTGGCGTCATGTTGATGTCGCTCATGGGCGACTCGGCCTTCTTGCGCTCCAGGCGGCCAAAGGACATGGCTCAGGCCTCGCGCTCAGCCGGATTGGCGGCGTGCGCCGAGCTGCTTGCGCCCAGCAGGGTTTCGCGCAGGTCATGCGCAAAGCCTTCAAGCTCGGCTTCGAAGCTTGAAATGAACTTGCCAAACAAGTTGTAGGCCAGCACAGCGGGGATGGCCACGGCCAAGCCGGCGGCCGTCATGATCAAGGCCTCGCCCACAGGGCCGGCCACCATTTCCAGGCTGGCCGAGCCCTCAGCACTGATGCCAGCCATGGCCTGGTAGATGCCCCAGACGGTGCCAAACAAACCCACAAACGGCGAGACGGCACCCACCGATGCCAGGAGCACCTGCCCCAGTTGCAGGCGGGCCAGCACCTCATGCAGGCTGTCGCGCAGGCGGCGGGTGAGCTGGGCTTGCGGCTGGGCTTGCGAGGCCATGGAGCCCGGCGCCACGGCCTGGTTGGCCGCTTGCACCAGGGGCAGCAGCACGCCTTCGCGGTCGGCCGTGCTCAAGGCTTGTTGGGCCGAAGCCATGTCAGGCGCGGCCCAGAAGGCGTCGATGGCACCGGGCAAATCATTGCGGACGCGTGCCAGCAGCCAGCCCTTCCAGACGATCAGCACCCAAGCGGCCACCGACATCAACAGCAGGATCAGCGCCACGGTCTGGATGACCGCATCGCCCTCTTTCCACAAGTGCTCGAAACCTTGCATGACAGGGTGCTCAGGCCGGGTTTACTTCAGGCCCAGCACATCGTCCATGCCGAAGAGGCCATGGGGCTGATGCGCCAGGAAGCGAACGGCGCGCAAGCTGCCTTGCGCATACGTGGAGCGGCTGGACGACTTGTGCGTGATCTCGATGCGCTCGCCGATGCCGGCAAACAGCACGGTGTGGTCGCCCACGACATCACCACCGCGGATGGTGGCAAAGCCGATGGTGGACGGGTCGCGCTCGCCCGTCACGCCTTCGCGGCCGTAGACGGCGCATTCCTTCAGATCGCGGCCAATGGCGTCGGCCACGACCTCGCCCATCTTCAAAGCGGTGCCGCTGGGCGCGTCGACCTTGAAGCGGTGGTGGGCCTCGATGATCTCGATGTCATAGCCCGTGGCCAGGGCCTTGGCGGCCTGGCGCAGCAGGCTGAACACCACGTTCACGCCCACGGCCATGTTGGGCGACATCATGATGGCGATGTCGCGGGCCGCGTCTTCGATCTCGGCCTTTTGCTCGTCGGTGAAACCGGTGGTGCCGATCACCATCTTGATGCCCTTTTCGCGGCATTGGCGCAGGTGCGCCATGGTGCCTTCAGGGCGGGTGAAGTCGATCAGGAACTGGCTGCTGGCCAGGCCTTTGGCCAGGTCAGATTCGATGAACACGCCGCTGGCTTGGCCCGTGTAGGCGGAAGCGTCTTGGCCCAGCGCGGGGCTGGTGGGGATGTCCAGCGCGCCGGACAAGGTGCAGTCGTCAGCCGCTTGCACGGCTTCGATCAGCATGCGGCCCATGCGGCCAGAGGCGCCAGCGATGCCAACGCGATAAGGGGTTTGGTTCAAGATGGCGCTCACGGTGTGGTGCTCAAGCAATGTCAGTGGTTCTGCCCTGAAGCAGGTGTCGGTCCCGCCGAGGCCCGAAAGCCTCAGAAGCCTCAAGGGCGACCGGCTTCCAGCGGTGGGTAATCGCGGTTGGCGCCTTTGGGCACCTTGGGCTGCGTGTCCGCTTTGGGGGGCACAGGCAGTGCGGCGATCTGAGCGTCGCTCAGGTTGGGCGCGGCTTTGTCAGATTTGCCTTTGGCTGCGTCGATGGACGCCACGAACTCACGCTCGGTGGGCAGCGCATCGGCCTCGAAACGCTCGACCACGTTGTCCTTGAAGAAAACGGTGACGCGGCGCTGCTGAGGCGCAATGCCCTGGCGGGCGATGGTGAAGACGTAATCCCAACGGTTCTCGTGGAACAAATCGGTCAGCAGGGGCGTGCCCAGGATCTCGCGCACTTGCGCTCGGCCCAGGCCAGGCTGGATCTGCGCCATCACTTCTTGCGTGACCACATTGCCCTGCACGATCTCGATGCGGTAGGGTTTGAACACGCCAAACACGTTCTCGGCCGAGGGCGTGGCGTTGCGAACAGTGCTGCAGGCAGCCAGGCTCAGGGTGCCAAGCAACAGGGCCACGCGGCGCAGTGAGGAAGCAGAGAACAGCGTCAAGGCTGTGTCCTTTCGGGTGATGAGGCCATCGCGATGCCCAAGCAGCAGCTTCTGCCGGGCGATCCCGATATCATTCATGCATTCTAGCGGTGTGCACCTCTGCCTGCCGACACTGCCGCCCGCCCCGCGAAAGCCTGCCCATGAACAACGCCGAAGAGCTCAAGAACAGCGGCTTGAAAGCCACCCTGCCTCGCATCAAGATCCTGGAGGTCTTTCAGCAGGCACGCGTTCGCCACATGACGGCCGAGGACGTCTACAAGCTCTTGCTGACCGAAGGCTCTGACATCGGCTTGGCGACTGTTTACCGCGTGCTGATGCAATTCGAGCAGGCCGGCATCCTCAGCCGCAACCACTTTGAAGCGGGCAAGGCGGTGTTCGAGTTGAACGAGGGCAAGCACCACGACCACCTGGTCTGCGTGGTGTGCGGCAAGGTCGAAGAGTTCTACGACGCCGAGATCGAAGCGCGCCAGCAGAAAATCGCCGTGGAGCGGGGCTACACCCTGCAAGACCACGCCCTGGCGCTGTACGTGGTGTGCGACAAGCCCGAGTGCCAGAAGGCGCACCAGCGCTGAAACTGCGCAGGCCTGAGCTGAGGCTCAAGGCCGCAGCGCCTCAGTCCAGCCCGCCGCGCTCCATGGCGCGCTGGTGCCGTTCGATGAACTCTTTGTAGGTGTCGATGCCGCGCAGCTGCAGCACGGTGTTGCGCACGGCGGCCTCCACCAGCACAGCCAGGTTTCGGCCGGCGTCCACGGCGATCACCACCTTGCGCACCTGCACGTCCAGCACCTCTTCGAACAAAGGCTCGTAGGGCAGGCGTTCAAACTCCCGCTCCATGGTTTCCTTGCGGACCAGGTGAACGATGAGCTTGAGGCGCATCTTGCGGCGCACAGCGGTCTCGCCAAAGATGGCTTTGATGTCCAGCAGGCCAATGCCGCGAACTTCCAGCAGGTTTTGCAGCAAGGCTGGGCAGCGCCCCTCAATGGCCGAGCGCGACACGCGGTACAGATCAACCGCATCGTCGGCCACCAGGCCATGGCCGCGCGAGATGAGCTCCAAGCCCAGTTCGCTCTTGCCCAAACCGGATTCACCCGTCAGCAGCACGCCCAGCCCCAGGATGTCCATGAAGACACCGTGGCGCGTGATGCGCTCGGCAAAGTGCTGGGTGAGGTAGCTGCGCAGCACGTCGATGACGTGGCCAGCCGGCTCCTTGGTGACAAACAATGGGATGCCGGCGCGGCCGCACATGGCCACCAGGCGGTCTGAAGGGGCTTGGCCGTCGGCCACCACCACCACGGGCGGCTCCAAGGTGACGATGCGTTGGATGCGCCGTTCCTGGTCTTCTTGCGAGGAATTTTCAAAGTAGGCGGCTTCCCGCACGCCCACGATCTGCACCCGGTAGGGGTGGATGTAGTTCAGGTAACCGACGAGGTCAGCCGCAGATTGGGCCGACTGCACGGCCTCTTCGTCAAAGCGTCGCTCTGGGTGCGCGTGGCCCGCGATCCATTCCCAGCGAAGGGCGCCCCGGTTGGCTTCAAACAGCACTTCAGCACTGATGACGGCAAGGTCTTGGGCGCTCACTGTGAGGGTATGGCCTGTGTACGGTTGAGGTGGGCAGGCAAGGGGGCCTGGGCTCAGGCCACCGATTTGAGCGGCTGCCAGCGCTCGATCATCTCATGGACCTTGGCGGCGTCTGTCTCGGTCTTGAGGCGCTCACGCAACTCTCGGTCAGAGAGCAACTCGGCAATTTCGGACAAGATTTCGAGGTGGCGCTGTGTGGCCGCTTCTGGCACCAGCAGGAAGATGAGCAGGTTGACGGGTTCGTCGTCCGGCGCATCGAAAGGAATGGCTTGGTCCAACCTGAGCACCGCAGCCAGCGGGTTCTTCAAACCCTTGATGCGCCCATGGGGAATGGCCACGCCGTGGCCCAGCCCGGTGGAGCCCAATCGCTCACGCGCAAAGAGGTTATCGGTCACCGTTGCACGCGCGATGGCGTGGTGGTTCTCGAACAGGAGCCCCGCGTGTTCAAAGACGCGCTTTTTACTGCTGGCGTCCACACCCACCAACACTTGGCTGGCAGGCAGGATGGCGGAAAGTCTGTTCATCATGTTTCAGCAGGGACGACGGCGAGTGCCTTGTTCCCCACTCCCAGGACGGATGAGCGGCGGATTATAGGAACCTGATCCACCACAAACAGTGCCGAAGCACCACCGATTCGGGGGATTTTGCACCGAATGCTGCAGCGCAGCAAGTGTGGGATGCCGCATGGTTTGAGAAAGCTGTCACGTTGACGTCACGCTCGTGTCACGTCTGCACTGTGTGGCCACTTCGTTTGCGGCGATCCCATGAAAAACGGCCCCGAAGGGCCGTCAACTTGGTGCCTCGCTGCGCGGGCGACCCGCACTCAGCGCGCACAAGGCAAAGCAGTGTTGTGCGGCAACGTGAACTTCATTGAGGTGTTTCCCAAACAGCATCCCCCTCGCGCTTCAAAGAAGCATGGTGGTGGTCTTGCACACGATCCTTGTGGCGGCAGACCTGGCGGTCCAGCTTGTCCATGAGTTGATCGATGGCGGCGTACATGTCTTCGTGAGAGGTCTCCACAAAAATGTCCTTGCCCTTGACGTGCAAGTTGACTTCAGCCTTCTGACGACGCTCCTTCTCCTTTTGCTTTTCCACACTGAGCAGCACTGTCACCACCACCACTTGGTCAAAATGTCGGGTGACTCGATCCAGCTTGGTGCGAACGTATTCGCGAAGGGCTGGTGTCACTTCCAAATGATGGCCACTGATCGTCAGATTCATACCGCCTCCTTTCGAGGGCAGAGGGTTGGAACACCCGGCTGGAACCGCCTGCAAAGCTGCCTGCTGGTGCTTCGAGCACTGCGGGCAATTCGTCAACCGGAAGACCAGTTTGCGCCTGTTTGGGCCGTGTGACAAGTCCATGACAGCAGTGTTTTCATTGATTTTCAAAGCACTGTGAAGGACTGACGATTCGGCTTGATCTTGCGCAGGCAGGGCTCAAGCCCGGCCCACGCCCGCCGAGGCTCACGCCAGGCGGAAAGAGCCCACAGACACCTGCAAGCGGCGGGCCTGTTCACTCAAGCTGATGGCGGCGGCGCTGGATTCCTCGACCAACGCGGCGTTCTGCTGGGTGCCTTGGTCGAGTTGCGAGACGGCTTGGTTCACCTGGGCAATGCCCATGCTTTGCTGCTCGCTGCTCAAGGC
>JBEANX010000274.1:0-5077 GCA_041165245.1 Pseudomonadota bacterium | reverse complement strand
CCCGCCAAACTGCCCAGCACCGTGCTCAAAGGCGCACTGCCCTGATTGAACACGGCGTTGCTGAGCGTGGCGCTGTAGGTCTTCCATGTGGTGCCGGGTTCGGTGATCACACCGCCCACGTCGGGGGCGATGTCCGCATAGGCGGTCTGCCCGGTGGTCGAGGTGAAGGTGACGGTGCCAAAGCCAGCCCATGAAGGAGAAATGCCGTTGAGCATGATGCCGTCGAACGAGAGCGTACCGCCCAGGTAGGCCGACCAGTCTTCGCCGCCTGCGGCGATGGGCGCATTGAGGTAGACATCGGTGTTGCCATTGGTGTCTGTGACCGAGAGGTAGCCATTGCCGCCACTGACAACATGCGCCAGCAAGCCATCGCCAGAGATGAAAAAGCCTTGGGGCCCGCTGTTGAAGTCAGCTGAAACGCCTGCTGCCGAAACAGACGCCGCTGCGACACTGCTGAAAAAAACGCCAATCAAGGTCTTGCGCATGGACATGAAGCTCTCCTGAAGGTTTGATGCCAGAAAGTCTAGAGGCGCCATGGGCTGCCCACAAGCCTCGCTTACAACTGCGCACAGAGGCATCCTCCAAAAGGATGACGGCAGGGCCCGTTACCATCCGCGGTTCTGCCCGTTTTCAAAACCTTCCATCGACACCCAAGGGAGACTCACCATGGCTTCATGGCTCCAGCCACGCGCCGCCGTGGCGCTTCTGATGGCCTTGGCCATCCAAGCCCACACGGGCCTTGCGCATGCCCAGGCGTCTGCACCGGCAGACACTCACCGTCAAGCCATTGACAAAGCCTTCGAGCAGGCCCAAGCCGTGCAAGTGAGAGGCCCTGCTGACATCACCCTGCGTGACCAGGCCCTCTTCAAGCTGCCAGCCGGCTATGTGTGGGTGCCCGAAGAGGCGGCGAGCAAGCTGATGCAGGCGATGGGCAACCGCACCGATTCGCGCCTGCTGGGGCTGATCATGCCGAAAGACGAACGCCAGAACTGGATGGTGGTGGCCAAGTACGAAGACGCGGGCTACATCAAGGACGACGACGCCAAGAACTGGGACGTGGACGCCCTGTTCAAGAGCCTCAAGGAAGGCACCGAAGCCGCCAACGAAGAGCGCAAGTCCCAAGGCTTTGCCGAACTCGAGATCGTCGGCTGGGTCGAAAAACCCCAATACGAGGCCAGCACCCACCGCCTGGTGTGGTCCATGTCGGCCAAGGACAAGGGTGCGCCCGCCCATGAGGGTGCAGGCATCAACTACAACACCTATGCCCTGGGCCGCGACGGCTACATCACCTTGAACCTGCTGACCAACCAGCGTGAGGTGGAGCACGACAAGCCCCACGCCCAGACGCTGCTGAGCGCCTTGAGCTACAAGGAAGGCAAGCGCTACGAGGACTACAACGCGTCGACCGACAAGACGGCGGAGTACGGCCTAGCCGCCCTGGTGGGTGGCGTGGCGGCCAAGAAGCTGGGGCTGTTTGCCCTGGCTGCAGGCTTTTTTGCCAAATTCGCCAAGATCATCCTGCTGGGCGGCATTGCGGTGCTCGGCGTGCTGCAACGCATCTTCAAACGCGACAAGACCTGACGACGCCATGATCAAACTGCTGCTCCTGATCCTCGGTGGTGCCAAGTTCGGCAAGTTGCTGCTCACGGGTGGCAGCATGCTGGTCTCGCTGGTGGCCTATGCCTGGCTGTTTGGCTGGCGCTATGCGGCGGGCTTCATCGGCCTGCTGTTCGTGCATGAGATGGGCCACTACATCGCGGCCAAACAGCGAGGGCTGGATGTGGGCGCCCCCACTTTCATCCCCTTCCTGGGTGCCTGGATCGAAATGAAAGACCTGCCCCACGATGCCGAGACCGAGGCCTATGTGGGCCTAGGCGGCCCGCTGGTGGGCACCCTGGGCGCGCTGGCCTGCTACTTTGCAGCGCGCGATGGTGGCCCCGAGATGAAATGGCTGCTGGCCGTGTCGTACTCGGGCTTTTTCCTGAACCTGTTCAACATGATCCCGATGTCGCCGCTTGATGGCGGGCGCATCACGGCTGTGCTCTCGCCCCGCATCTGGCTGCTGGGGGTGCCGGTGATGATCGGCTTGTTCGTGATGCGGCCCAACCCCACACTGCTGATCGTGGCGCTCTTGGCGGCGCCCCAGGTGGTGAAGGCGTGGAAGTACCGTGCGGGCGACCCGAGCCACGGCACCTACTACCAGACCAGCCTGGAAGACAAGCTCACCTACGGCACGGCCTACTTGGGTCTGCTGGCCTTCCTGGCCGTGATGACCCACGATGTGCACGAGATGATCGGGGCGGCTCGCCCCTGAGCCTGCCGCACACTCAGGCAGAGATGGATCGGCTGGCCAATGCTGCAGCGGCCGCACGCGTCTCCACGCCCAGCTTCTCGAAGATGTGCTCCAGGTGCTTGTTGACCGTGCGGTGGCTCATGCCCAGGATGTCAGCGATGTCCCGGTTGGTCTTGCCTTTGGCCAACCAGGAGAGCACCTCGGTTTCACGCGGTGTGAGAGCGGCGATCTGTACACGATCTTGCGTGGCCTCACCCGACACGCTGGACAAGCTCGCTGCGGCCTTCGTGTCCACCATGCTGAGCAAGACCATGGTTTCGCCCAAACCAGCCTCACCCAGGCTGCGCGCCACCAGGACCTGAGCCGCCGCACCACTGCATGCCGCAGAAGGCGCCATCACCTCATGGCCCACGGGGCTGACAGCCAGTTGCTGCAACCAGCCCAATGGCGCATCGCCCGTCAAGTCAGGCCAGGTGGCCTGCAACCAGCGCTCGGCCTGTGGCGAGCGCCACGCAATGCGCTGGCGGGCATCGAGCACCAACACGCCATGCCCTCCCACGTCCACGGCCTCACGGGCCAGGCGCGTCACGCGGGCGTTGCGCACATGCGTGGCCAGGCGCACCAGCACCTCTTCGATGCGAACAGGCTTGACCACGTAGTCCACGCCACCGGCATCAAAGCCCGCCACGATGTTTTCAGTCTCAGACAACCCCGTCATGAAGATCACCGGCACGTGTGACCACACGGCATGGGCCTTGATGCGCTCGCAGGTCTGAAAGCCGGACAGCCCTGGCATGACGGCATCGAGCAAAATGGCATCGGGCACCACCAGCCCCAGGCGCGACAAAGCCTGCTCGCCATCACGGGCCACCAGCACGGTGTAGCCCTCACGGGCCAGTGCATCACACAGCATGCGCAAAGTGTCGGGCGCGTCGTCCACCACCAGGATCGTGCCCAGGTGGGGTTCGGGTTTGGGGCTCATCTCAGGCATCCTCACAAGCAGGGCCCTGGCTGGCCAGTTGCGCCAGCAGCCCCTCCAGGTCAAAGTCATCCACACGGGCCATCAAGGGCATCAGATGGGCTCCGTGTTCGGGGTGGTCGGTGTTCATGCGTTGCAAGGCCTGGCTCAGGCCCTGGATGTGGCCCATGCGGGCCAGTCGGTTCAGTTCGGCCACCAAGTGGTCAGGCAGGGCACCCGCGTCTTCGGTGCCTGTCGAAACAGGGTGTGCAGCGGGTGCGTGCAGCGGGTGTGCAGGCAATGCCTGCTGCACCACCCACTCCAGGTTCAGGTGCAAGCCCAGGGTGTCCAGCAACTCTGACTCCATCACGGGCTTGGCCACAAAGGCCTGGCACTGGGCCGCCACCAGGTTCTCGGGCCGGTTCTCGAACACATTGGCCGAGACCATGATGATGGGCACGTCCTTGAAACCCGCCTCGCGGATCATGCGCGAGGTGCGCCATCCATCCAGATCGTCCATGCTGATGTCCAGAAGCACCGCGTCCGGGCATTGCGCCTGCACGCTCTCCAGGCACTCAAGCCCGCTGGCAGCTTCACGCAAGGCAAAGCCCAGCGGCAACAACATGCCAGCCAGCATCTGGCGCTGAATGGGCTGGTCATCCACCACCAGCAGGGTCTTCTTCGGGCCCAGATAACCCACGATGGGTCGATGCCGAGGCCGGGCGCGCGAGCCTAGGCCCGGCAGCCGAGCTGGCGCAACGATCTCTCGCAGGTACATGCGCACACTGAAGGTGCTGCCCTGCCCCATCACGCTTTGAACACCCAGCTCGCCGCCCATCAGTTCGGTCAGCAAATGGGTGATGGTCAGGCCCAGGCCGGTGCCTGGCTCGCTGCTGCGCCGCCCGCCACTGCCCCGCTCAAAGGGCAGGAAGATGCGCTCCATGTCCTGAGGTGCAATGCCAATGCCTGTGTCGATCACCTCAAAGCGCAGCACCTCACGGCGTGCATCCACCCGCAAGGTGATGCGGCCTTTGTCAGTGAATCGCACCGCATTGCTCAAGAGGTTGAGCAGGATCTGCCGCAAGCGCTTGGCATCGGCTTGCACCCATTCAGGCACTCGGCCGCGTGTTTCCAGCTCAAAGTGCAGGCCCTTGGCATCGGCCTGGGGTTCGACCATGTGGACCACGTCGTCGAGGAACTCACGCAAGGGAATGGGGCTCGGGTCCAGCTTGAGACGCCCGGCTTCGATGCGGGCCAACTCCAGCAGCCCGTCGATCAGGCCCATGAGGTGCTCACCACTGCGCTGGATGGTGTTGAGCGCACCGCGCTTGCCGCTTTGCGGTGCCTCGTCTTTGAGCAAGATCTGCGCATAGCCCAGGATGGAGTTGAGCGGCGTGCGCAGCTCATGCGTCATCCCAGCCACATAGCGGGTCTTGGCCTGGTTGGCCGCTTCAGCCAGCTCTTTGGCGGCTTGCAAGGCCGCGTCTGTGCGGCGGTGGGCGTCGATTTCCAGTTGCAGCAGTTGGTTGTGGCGGTTGGAGTCGTCCTGCGCCATGCGCCGGCTCTCGGAGGCCAGCACCACCCACCATGAACACACAGCCGCAGCGAGCAGCAACAAGGCATAGACCTTGATGAAGGGGCCATCGAGCAGGCCATGGTGCACGGGTGAGGCCTCACCCAGCATGGGGTCGATCACCCCCTCCTGGTAATAGACCACACCCAGCACAAAGCCCAAGGTGGCCGCCAGAGAGAGGAACACCACCAGGTACTGCCCCACCCGGAAGTTCACACGCGCCGACCACTGCAAGGGCAACACATGGGCCAAA
>JBEANX010000273.1:0-2553 GCA_041165245.1 Pseudomonadota bacterium | reverse complement strand
TCTCAAGAGCAATTTCCGGGAGGAGGCACCGAGGGGGTGCCGCCGCTGAACGCTTCTACTCTTGGTGCTGACCCATGCAAACGCTGGGCCAGGCTTTGACTTGCATCAATGGTTCTGGCTGCCCCGGTGGGCCCAACCGGTGGTGCGTTTTTCAACGATGGAAAAGAGCTCGTACATGACCATGGCCATGGCGCCCACGACCACCAGGCCACCGAAGGCCAGGCCCATCTGCATGGACGAGCCGGCGCTGATCAGCAGGTAGCCAATGCCCTCGTTGGAGGCCGTCATCTCGGACACCGTGGTGCCCACGAAGGCCAGGGTGATGGCCACCTTCAGCGAGCCATAGAAGTAGGGCATGGAACGTGGCAGGCCCACCTTGACCAGCACGTCCCAGCGCTTGGCGCCC
The DNA here is from genome assembly GCA_041165245.1 of Pseudomonadota bacterium. Classification (GTDB taxonomy): domain Bacteria; phylum Pseudomonadota; class Gammaproteobacteria; order Burkholderiales; family Burkholderiaceae_C; genus Aquabacterium. The sequence continues at coordinate 2,147 of JBEANX010000273.1, read as the reverse complement.
AGCACGCGCAGCACGTCTTCGAGCTCAGGCTCCAGCGTGGCCAGGCCGGTGGCAATGTTGACCATGATGGGAAAGAAGCTGATCAGAAAAGCGGTGAGCACCGCTGGGCCCACGCCAATGCCGAACCACACCACCAGGATGGGGATGAAGGCGGCCTTGGGCAGCGCATTGAAGGCCGTCATCAAAGGGTAAATGGCCGAATAGGCCAGGCGCGAGCTGCCGATCAGGAAACCCAGCAGCACGCCCACCACGATGGCAATGCCAAAGCCCAGCAGGGTCACCCACAGGGTGCGCCAAGCGTGTCTGAGGATCTCTGAATGGAACTCGACGATCTGGGTGGCAATGCGCGAAGGGCTGGGGAAGATGAACTCGGAGACATCAAAGGCCGAGCAGATCAGCTGCCACAGCAGCAGCACCAGCACCAGCAGGGCCCAGGGCGCCCAGCGCTCCAGTTGTTGGGGGGACATCTTCATTGGGCGATCTCCGTGGCGGCCAGCGCCGTGGGCTTGCGCATGGCGCCAATGTGGGCGCGCAGTTCATGCACGATGCCGGTGAACTCGGGGCTGTAGGTGACTTCCAGGTCACGCGGGCGGGGCAGCTCAATGTCGCGCTGGGCCAGGATGCGGCCGGGGCTGCGGCTCATGACATACACCGTGTCGGCCAGGAAGACGGCCTCGCGCAGGTCGTGCGTGACCAGGATGACGTTGAAGCCACGCTCGGCCTGCAGGTCGCGCAGGGCGCACCAGAGCTCTTCGCGGGTGAAGGCATCGAGCGCGCCAAAGGGCTCGTCAAGCAGCAGCATCTTGGGCTCATGGATCAGGGCGCGGCAAATGCTGGCGCGTTGCTGCATGCCGCCCGAGAGCTGCCAGGGGAACTTGTCTTCATAACCACCCAGGCCCACGCTTTGCAGCAGGGCCCGGGCCTTGGCGTCGTACTCGGCCCGTTTGGCTTTGAAGTTCGAACGGTAAGGCTCCACGATCTCCAACGGCAAGAGCACGTTGTCCACCGTGGTGCGCCACGGCAGCAAGGAGGGCGCCTGAAAGGCCATGCCCGTGATCTTCAAAGGGCCGGTCACGTCCTCACCACCAATGGTGATCTTGCCCTTGCTGGGCATTTTCAAGCCGGTGGTGAGCTTCATGAAGGTGGACTTGCCACAGCCAGAGGGGCCCACGATGGCGATGAACTCGCCCTCGCGGATCTTGAGGCTGATGTCCTCCACGGCGAACTGCTGTTGGGCCAGCAGCTCGTCGTTGTAGGCCAGCCAGACGTTCTGAAAATCGACAAATGCGGTCATGCCAGGCATCCTTGCTGCGCGTTCGATGGGGGTGTCAACGAAACGCTGTTCACTTCTTGGGAGGCAGCACGTTCAACTCGGCTGCAGAGGGCAGGTAGGCAGGCGTCCACACGGCATCGGGGTTGACGCGCGTCTTGGTGTTGAAGGCATCACCCACTTGCGAGGCCATCAGGGCCAGGCGTGGCAGCTTGACCTGGCCGAAGCCTTCGGCGCGGGCGTCGGGGCTGGCCACCACCTGATCAATGGCCATCTTCAGGCGACGCTTTTCAAGGTCGACATTGATGATGCCGTCGCGGGCCTTGACGGTCTCGATGGCGGCGTCCGGGTTGGCCAGCACGTCCTTGATGCCCTTGGCCAGGCCGCGCAGGAAGGCCTTGACCTCTTCGGGGTGCTCCTTGAGGAACTTGGGCGAAACGATGATGGCGTTGCCATAGAGCTTCACGCCGTACTGCGGGTAAGGGAACACCACCACGTCTTCGGCTTTGACGCCACGCGCTTCCAGGTTGAGGATGGACGTGAAGGTGAAGCCCGTGATCACGTCGACATCACCGCGCACCAGCATGGTCTCGCGCAGCGGTGGGTCCATGCTGACCCAGGTGACCGGGCCCAGCTTGTTGGCCTTGGCCAGGATGGGGAAGGACTTGCGGCCCGAGTCAAACACGGGCGCGCCCAGCTTCTTGCCGGTCAGGTCAGCCACGGTCTTGATGCCCGATTTCTTCAGGGCAAAGGCGGCGGCTGGCGTGTTGTTGTAGATCATCATCACGGCCACCGGCTTGTTGGGCATGTCCGGGTTGTTGGCGTGGAACTCCATGAGTGCGGCCAGGTCCGACATGCCCATGTCGTAGGTGCCCGA
>JBEANX010000272.1:0-3120 GCA_041165245.1 Pseudomonadota bacterium | reverse complement strand
TGATGCGACCACGTTCCGTAGCCTTCAGGCCAAAATCGCCAAAGGACACTTCTGCGCCACGGGTGGCAACACCCGTGTTGCGGCCCTTGTGTTCCTTGCGGAACTTGCGACGATTAGGTTGCAACATGTTTATTCTCCTTTCGCTTCGGCCACGGGGGCCTTGCGAACACGCTTGGCACCCGTGGCATCAGCTGCAACGGCAGCCTTGTCGCCGCCGTCAGCTGGGGCGCCAGCAGCACCGAAGTCACCGCGGGGGGCACCACGACCAGCACCTGGGCCACCAGGACCACCACGGCCAGCACCAGGACCACGACGGTCATTGGGGCGGTCGCCACGGGGGCGGCGGTTGCGGCGGTCGTCTTCACGATCGTCGCCACCCTTGAGCACAGGCGCATCGCCATTGGCCAGACGGTCGCCACGGTAAACCCAAACCTTCACGCCGATCACACCATAGGTGGTTTGCGCTTCGGAGGTGCCGTAGTCGATGTCAGCACGCAGGGTGTGAAGAGGCACGCGACCTTCGCGGTACCACTCGGTACGTGCGATTTCGATGCCGTTCAGACGACCTGCCGACATGATCTTGATGCCTTGGGCACCCAGACGCATGGCGTTTTGCATGGCGCGCTTCATGGCGCGACGGAACATGATGCGCTTTTCCAGCTGCTGCGTGATCGAATCGGCGATCAGCTGTGCATCGACTTCAGGCTTGCGCACTTCTTCGATGTTCACAGAGACCGGGCAATGCAACAGCTTGGCCAGTTCCAGCTTCAGGTTCTCGATGTCTTCGCCCTTCTTGCCGATCACCACGCCCGGACGAGCCGAGAAAATGGTGATGCGTGCGCTCTTGGCGGGACGCTCGATCAAGATGCGCGACACAGCCGCGTTCTTGAGCTTCTTCTTCAGAAATGCGCGGACTTCCAGGTCTTCAGCCAGCATCGAGGCAAAGTTGCGGTTGGTGGCGTACCAACGCGATGCCCAGTTGCGGGTGACGGCCAAGCGGAAGCCGGTTGGGTGGATTTTTTGTCCCATTGTCAGCCTCTGCTTAGTTGCCCACGGTCACATAGATGTGGCAAGTCGGCTTGCTGATGCGGTTACCGCGGCCCTTGGCCCGTGCGGTGAAACGCTTCAGCGTGGTGCCTTGCTCCACATAAATGGTCTTGACCTTCAGTTCGTCGATGTCAGCACCGTCGTTGTGCTCGGCGTTGGCGATTGCCGACTCCAGAGCCTTCTTGATGATGCCGGCTGCTTTTTTCTGGGTGAATTCCAGAATGTTCAGCGCTTGGTCGACTTTCTTGCCACGGATAAGGTCAGCCACCAGGCGACCCTTGTCGCAAGAGAGGCGAACGCCGCGAACGATTGCTTTGGTTTCCATCGTTGCTGCTCCTTACTTCTTGGCTTTCTTGTCGCCTGGGTGACCCTTGAAGGTACGCGTCAGGGCGAACTCGCCGAGCTTATGGCCAACCATCTGGTCCTGGATGTAAACAGGCACGTGCTGTTTGCCATTGTGAACAGCGATCGTCAGACCGATGAACTCAGGCAGGATGGTGGAACGGCGGGACCAGGTCTTGACTGGCTTTTTGTCCTTCGTGGCCACAGCCTTGTCGACCTTGGCCGACAGGTGGTGGTCAATGAACGGACCTTTTTTCAGAGAACGAGCCATTGCAGCCTACCTCTTACTTTTTGCGACGCGACACAATGAAGGTCTGCGTGCGTTTGTTGTTGCGGGTGCGATAGCCCTTCGTCATCGTGTTCCATGGGGACACGGGGACTTGACCTTCGCCAGTGCGACCTTCGCCACCACCGTGCGGGTGGTCCACTGGGTTCATGGCAACGCCGCGAACCGTTGGGCGGATGCCCTTCCAGCGGATGGCGCCGGCCTTGCCGTAGCGGCGCAGGCTGTGCTCTTCGTTGCTCACTTCACCCAGGGTGGCGCGGCATTCGATGTGGATCTTGCGAACTTCACCGGAGCGCAGGCGAACCTGAGCGTAAGTGCCTTCGCGAGCCATCAGAACAGCGGACGTACCAGCCGAACGAGCGATCTGAGCGCCCTTGCCAGGCTTCAGTTCGATGTTGTGGATGGTCGAACCCACGGGGATGTTGCGGATGGGCAGCGTGTTGCCGGCCTTGATCGGGGCTTCAGAGCCGCTGATCACGGTGGCGCCAGCTTCCAGGCCACGGGGAGCGATGATGTAACGACGCTCACCGTCGGCATAACACACCAGAGCGATGTGAGCCGTGCGGTTGGGGTCGTACTCGATGCGCTCAACCTTGGCAGGAATGCCGTCCTTGTTGCGCACGAAGTCCACCACGCGGTAGTGGTGCTTGTGACCACCGCCCTTGTGGCGAATCGTGATGTGACCGTTGTTGTTACGGCCCGCATTTTGGATCTGAGGCTCAAGCAGTGCAGCGTGGGGCGCGCCCTTGTGCAGATGCTTGTGCACCACCTTGACCACGCCACGACGGCCTGGCGAGGTTGGTTTGACTTTGACGACTGCCATGATTAAGCGGCCTCCCCAGAGAAGTTCAGCTCTTGACCAGCCTTGAGCGACACATAGGCCTTCTTGGCGTGGTCACGACGGCCAACACGGCCACCGAAACGCTTGGTCTTGCCCTTTTGGTTCAGGACTTGCACGGAAGCAACTTCGACCTTGAACAGCAGCTCAACGGCGGCTTTGATCTCGGGCTTGGTGGCGTCGCGCATCACCTTGAACATGACTTGGCCACGTTCCTCAGCAGCGGCAGTGGCCTTTTCCGAGATGATCGGAGCGACCAGCACCTGCAGCAGGCGGGCTTCATTGAATTTCAGAGTGCTCATGCGAACATCTCCTGCAGCTTGTCGATCGCACCCTTGGTGACCACGATCTTCTTGTAGAAGACCAGGGACAGGGGATCGGCGTAACGGGGCTCAACCACCAGCACGTTCGGCAGGTTGCGAGCGGCCAGGAACAGGTTCTCGTCCACGGTGTCAGCGATGACCAGGACGTGTTCCAGGTTCATGGCCTTCAACTTGGCAGCCAGCAGCTTGGTCTTGGGGGCTTCGATCGAGATCGAATCCACCACCACCAGGCGGCCTTCACGAGCCAGTTGCGAGAAGATGGCGGCCATGCCGGCGCGGTACAT
>JBEANX010000271.1:0-5525 GCA_041165245.1 Pseudomonadota bacterium | reverse complement strand
CCATTCACACGAATGCGCAGACCACCGAGATCACCGGGCTGGATGGCAAGGTCAACGGCATGAGCTACAAGGACCGCGCCACAGGCCAGGATCACCAGCTGGCGTTGGAAGGCGTGTTCGTGCAGATCGGCCTGGTGCCCAACACCGAGTGGTTGCGCGGCACCATCGAGCTGAGCAAGCACGGCGAGATCATCGTGGACGCCAAGGGCGCCACCAATGTGCCTGGCGTGTTCGCCGCGGGTGACTGCACCACCGTGCCCTTCAAGCAGATCGTGATTGCTGCCGGTGACGGCGCAAAAGCCGCTTTGGGTGCATTTGATCACTTGATGCGCAGTGCTGTGACGGCCTGATTTTCAAGTTTTGCTGCTTTCTGGCCGATACACAGAGACGTGTACGGCCAGAAGGGGCAAACCATGCGAAGGCAGGAAGAGGCAGGGCGAGGCAGCCAGGCGGCAACAAGCTGGGTGCTGGTGCGGGCTTGGCTCTGGATGACCTTGCTCACCATGGCCAGTGTGTGGAGCCTGATGCAGCCGCGCTCGGTCCATGCCGCCGCCACGCCCTCGGGCGAGGCGCCCACCTACAGCGTCTACGTGGTGCCCCAGTTTCAGCCGGTGGAAGTCCACCGCACTTGGGGCCCAGTGCTCGCCCGCATCGGCCAGGAAATGGGTGTGCGTTTTGAGCTCAAAACCGCCAAAGACATCCCGGCGTTTGAGGCCGAGTTCAAGGCCGGCACGCCTGACTTTGCCTACATGAACCCCTACCACGCCGTCATGGCGCACCGCGCCCAGGGCTATGTGCCCCTGGTGCGTGATGTCACCCCGCTCAGCGGCATCGTGGTGGTGCGCAAGGACGACCCGATCAAATCGGTCAAAGAGCTGCAGGGCCAGGAAATTGCCTTCCCGGCGCCAAATGCCTTTGGCGCCTCGCTGTGGATACGCGCCCTGCTGAGCGAGTAGCACAAGGTGAGCTTCAAAGCCACCTATGCGAAGACCCACTCCAACGCCTACCGCCAGACCATTGCGGGGCGTGCGGCTGCCAGCGGCGGCATCCGTGCCACGCTGGACCGCGAGCCCGACGAGGTGCGCAAGCAACTGCGCGTGCTCATGGAAACGCCCGCCGTGGCACCCCACCCTTTGAGCGCCCACCCCCGTGTGCCACCTGCGGTGCGCCAGGCATTGCAAGCTGCTTTTGAACGCTTGGGCCGTGACGAAGCGGGCAAGGCCATGCTGCACGAGATGCTCATGCCCCGGCCGGTCAAGGCCGATTACGCCCGTGATTACCAGCCGCTTGAAAAGCTCCAGCTGGAACGTTATGTCGAGTAAGCACCACGCTTGCACCCGATGAAGCTGCCCACTTCGCTCAGGCTTCACCAGCAATTGCTGCTGGTGGTTTCTGGCTTGCTGCTGGTGGCCATTGCTTTGCTGGGTGGCTACACGGCTTGGGCGCAACACCAATCGGCACGTCAGGCCTTGCAAGTGCAGGCCGCCACGCTGGCGCGCTTCATGGCGCTGTCAAGCAGCAACCTCATCCTCACGGAGAGCTTGGACCAGGTCGAGAGCCTGGCCTTGCGCATCGTCGATTTGCCTGATGTCATGGCCATCCGCGTGGTGGACGCCCAAGGCCACAGCCTGTGCCATGTGCAGCATGCCAAGCTCGGCTCGCAGCAGGTCGTGTTCGGCGCACCCGACGCGCGCCTGACCTTGCCTGACAAGCCGCAGCCCTTGGAAGTGTTCGACGCAAATCACCCCGACCAGCTGGTGGCTTGGCACCCCGTGATGGCCGGCACCCTGGTGGGTTGGGTGCAGGTGGTCCACAGCACGCAAGCCTTGCCCCTGATCTGGCAACGCACCTTGCGCAGCATGGCCGTGGCGGCGGCGCTTGCACTCAGTGTGTGCGGCGCCCTGCTGGCTTTGGTGTTGCGAAAGCCCATGCAGGCCTTGGCTTCAGCCACGCGCTTTGCGGTGAACCTGGGACAGGCCCAAGGCCGCCAAATGCCCGTGCCGCAGGGGCCGGCCGAAGTGGTGATGCTCAGCGAGGCGCTCAACGAGGCTTCCAAGCAGTTGCACTCGCAGATGCTGGACATCCAGGCCAAGGTCGACCAGGTGCATGAGCATGAAGCCCAACTGGAGGACCAGAACGAGCAACTCGATGCCATTTTCACGCTCAGCCCCGATGGCCTGGTCACCTTTGATCCGCAAGGCCATGTGCGCTTTGCGAACCATGCCTTCATGCTCTTGACGGGCCTGGAGGACACCCAGGTGCTGGGCAGCACCATCGAGGAGCTGGACGAAGCCCTGGCCGCCCAAGTCAGCGATGGCACGCCCTTCCCCGGCCTGGCCGCCAGCCTGGGTGAGCCCGGTTCGAGGGTCAACAAGGGTGTGGTGATCACGGTGGCACGGCCACAAACCACGGTGATCAGTATGGTCTCGCAGCGCAGCCCCACGCCCACGGTGAGCCAGGTGCTCTATGCGGTGGACGTGACCGCGCAGCACCAGCTGGACACGGTCAAATCCGGTTTCTTGTCGATGGCGGCGCACGAGTTGCGCACGCCCATGGCCAGCATCTACGGCTTCACCGAGTTGTTGATCGGGCGCGAGATGACACCTGAAAAGCGCAAGGACGTGCTGGGGCGCATCTACCGCCAGAGCCAGCAGATGATCAACATCCTCAACGAGTTGCTGGACTTGGCCCGCATTGAATCGCGCCGCGGGCAGGATTTCAGTTTCGAATCGCTCAGCTTGCAGGAATGCGTGAGCAAAGCTTTGGCTGATTTCAAAGTGCCCGAGGGCCGCGAGGCGCCTCAAGTGGCCGAGAGCGACGAAGCCTGGCAAGTGCGTGTGGACGCTGGCAAGCTGCAGCAGGCGCTGGGCAATGTGCTCTCCAACGCCTACAAGTACTCGCCGCAAGGCGGGCCGGTGAGCATTGCTTGGGCCAGCCGACTGGTGGAAGACCCACTGGGAGAAAAAGCCCCCAAGGTGATCTTTTTTGGCGAAGAAAGTGACGAGGCGCCGCGTGAGGTGGGTGTGGTCATCACCGACCAAGGCATGGGCCTCAAGCCCGACGAGTTGGCCCGCATGGGCGAGCGCTTTTTCCGGGCCGACAAATCGGGCAACATCCCTGGCACGGGTCTGGGTGTGAGCATCGTGCGTGAGCTGATGGAGCTGATGGGCGGGCACTTCGAGGTGCAAAGCCGATACGGTGAAGGGACAAGCGTGACGCTGTGGCTGCCGCTGCAGATGGCCGCGGCACAATGCCCGGCATGAGCATTTCAAGCAGCAAAGCGCCGGGCCGCGTGGCCTCTACGGCCTCTTCGCCCTCTCATGTGGCCGTGATTGGCGCCGGCGTCGCAGGTGCAGCCTGTGCAGCCGCATTGGCCCGCGCAGGCCACCAAGTGACCGTGTTTGACAAGGCCCGTGGCCCGGGCGGGCGCATGTCCACCCGGCGCGGCCAGCATGTCGATGCGCAGCCCATGGCCTTTGACCATGGCGCGCAATACTTCACCGCCCGTGACGCGGGTTTTCAAGCCGTGGTGCAGCAGGGTGTGCAAGCCGGCTGGGTCGCGCCTTGGGCCTTTGTCGAGGCCGGTGTGACCCCGGGTGATGGCCAGAGCGCTGAACCGCGTTACGTGGCCGTGCCCGGCATGCCCGAGCTGGCCCGCCGCATCATCGACACGGCCAGTGCCGAGGCAGCCCACCCCATCCAGACGGCCTGGCCGTGGCATGTGGCCGGGCTGCTGCGCGAGGAGCAAGGCTGGCGCTTGAAGCGCCTTGAAGGCCAAGCCAAAGAAGCGCAAGCAGGGCAAGAGGCCGAGCCCGAGTTTTGGCCCGACACCTTCGAGCACCTCGTGCTGGCCATGCCTCCCGAGCAAGCCGCCGTGCTGCTGGCCCCCCACCGCGCCGACTGGGCCGAGCAAGCCGCCAGCGCTCCCATGTGGCCCTGCTGGACGCTCATGGCCTTGGCCGAGCCGGTGGACTGGCCTTTTGAGGCCATGCGCCCCGCCAGCGCGCAGCCTGAGCACCCCTTGGGCTGGCTGGCACGCAACGACCGCAAACCCGGCCGCCCCGTTCACCCCCATTTGCAAGCCTGGGTGGCGCAAGCCACGCCCGAGTGGAGCGCCCAGCACCTGGAGCTCACACCCGAGCAGGTCACGCCCTTGCTGCTCCAAGCCTTGTTTGGCGCCTTGGGCTTGGGCGAAGGCCAGCAGCCCGCCGTGGCCCACAGCGCCGTGCACCGCTGGAGCTATGCCCAGCCGGCCCGCGGTGCCAGCGGCACTTCCTCACAAGCGCCCTGGTGGGACGCCGCTTTGAGCCTGGGCGTGTGTGGCGATTTCCTGGGCGGGGGCCGGGTGGAAGCTGCTTGGAAGAGTGGCCACCAGTTGGCGCAGGCCATGCTGCTGTGCACAAATCCCGAAAGCCGCTGAGCATGTGGCGGCGGGGGCTCAATGCGGCCGAGCAAACTCCGAAACACAAGGTCCCAGTTGTACACGGAGAGGCCCATGAGCACCCATTCCAACGTGATTTACTTCCAGGCCGAGCTTCGCTCGCCCGTGGCGTTCGACCGCACCAAGGCCCTGCATTCGCTGGAGCTGATGGGCGAACAGCTGCTCGACAAGGCCTTGGCCAAGGAGGTGCTCGACTTCACCTCGCGCGGCGTGCCCTTCTACGCCCTGGAAGATTCGCACTTCAACGCCTGGGTCGGTCAGGCCGGCGGCCTGTGGACGCGAGCCCGCACTGCCGAAGCCCAGCCCGCCTGAGCGCCTCCTTCACGCTGCCCTGGGAAGGGCAGGCATGAGCACGGCCCCGTCTTCGACCCCCACATTGCCTCGCGGCATGGTGGTCCTGGAGCGGGGCTGGTTGTCGTCCAACAATGTGGTCTTCACCGAGGGTGAGGGCCCTGCGGTGGTCGACACGGGATACTTCACCCACATCGACGCCACCCTGGCCTTGGTGGAGGAAGCGCTGGGTGGTCGCCCATTGGCGCGCATCGTCAACACCCACTTGCACTCAGACCATGCGGGCGGCAATGCAGCCCTGCAGCGCCGCTACCCTGGCGTGCACACCACCATCCCGCCTGGCTTGAAAGAGGCTGTCAAGACCTGGGACGACGAGGCCTTGAGCTACCGCCCCACGGGCCAGCGCTGCGAGCCTTTCACTTTTGACGACACCCTGGCCGTGGGTGGCACCGTTCGCTTGGGGCTGCATGACTGGCAGGTGCTGCCCGCCGATGGGCACGACGCGCACATGGTGATGCTGTGGTGCGAGCGCGAGGGTGTGCTGATCTCGGCCGACGCCCTGTGGCAAAACGGCTTTGGCGTGATCTTCCCGGCGCTGGATGCGCTGCCGCCGGGCGACGCAGCGTGTTTTGAGGCGCAGCGCCGCACGTTGGGTTTGATCGCGCAGTTGCAGCCCCGTCTCGTCATCCCTGGCCATGGTGCGCCCTTTGCGGGTGAGGCGGTGGGGCTGGCCTTGCAGGCCGCCTTGTCGCGCATCGATTGGCTCGCGCAGGACCCGCGCCGCCACGCACAG
>JBEANX010000270.1:0-17361 GCA_041165245.1 Pseudomonadota bacterium | reverse complement strand
GATGGGCTTGACGGTCTTGATCTCGCTGCTGGCCGGCCTGGCCTTTCGCAAAGGCTTCAAGGGCAGCGGTGTGCTGTTCTACACCTCGGTGGCCAGTTTGATCATGCCCAGCATCATCATTTCCTTGGGCATTGGCCTGCAGTTCCGCTTGTTCGATGGCGTGATCAAGACCATGCTTGAGCAATGGGGCATGACCGACACGTTGGAGACCTACACCACCCTCATGGGCCTGTACACCTCGGGCCTGGGCGCGCACCTGACCTGGACACTGCCGTTTGGCATGCTCATCATGTTTGCCGTGTTCAACCGCTTCAATCCGGCTTTTGAAGAAGCTGCGCGCGACCTGGGCGCTTCGCCCTGGCAAACGCTGCGCCACGTGGTGTTGCCTTTGATCATGCCTTCGCTGGTGGGGGTGGGCATGTTTGGCTTCACCTTGAGCTGGGACGAGATCGCCCGCTCTTCACAAGCCATTGGCGACGTCAACACCTTGCCACTCGAATTGCAAGGCCTGACCACCACCGTGACCACGCCGGCCATCTACGCACTGGGCACCATGACCACGGTGGTCTCGCTGTGCGTGATCTTCCTGGCGCTGGCCGGGGTGGCCCTGAGTCGCCGCGGTGGCCGCACTGCCGTTTGAGACGCTTTCAAGCACTGACACTCAAGGAGCATGAACATGAGCGCGAATTTGAACGTCGACGTGAACGTGAATGTGGGCATGGACCTCGAAGCCTTTGGGGGCAAAGTGGTGCTCAGCGATGACGACATCCACGAGCGCATCATTGACGCCGTGATCGACCAGCGCCTGCTGCCGGGCACCAAGCTGGTGGAAGACAAACTCGGCCAAGCCTTTGGGGTGTCGCGCACGCGCATTCGCCAAGTGCTGATCCGGCTGGCGCACGAGCAGGTGGTCACCCTGGAGCCCAACAAAGGCGCCACCGTGGCCCAGCCTTCGGTTGACGACGCGCGTGAGGTCTTTGAAGCCCGTGCGCTGATCGAAGGCGTGCTGGTGCAACGTTTCATCGAGCGGGCCACGCCCGAAGATTTTGACGAGCTGGTCGAGTGCATCGAGGCCGAAGAGGAAGCCCGCCGCGAGGGTGACCAGGCTGGCGCCTTGCGCCTCTCAGGGCGCTTTCATTTGTTGATCGCTCAAGTGGCGGCGCATGAAACCTATGCGCGCATGCTCAAGAAGTTGATCTCGCGCACCTCTTTGATTTTGATGAGCTATGCGCCTACCGAGCGTGCCCGGCCCATCATGGGCAGCGCACCCGTGCGGTGGGTCGATGCCTGCATGTGCGACGCCCACCGCGGCGTGCTCACCGCTTTGCGCTCGGCGCGTGGCATGAGCACGGGCTGGGGCCAGCCGCTTGACGAGCGCCCCGTGGCCGTGCGCATTGAGGAGGCCGCTGCACGCATGCGCGATCACCTCAATGACATCGAGTCAGGCCTGTGCTTCAACCTGCCCACCCCAATGGAGCAGGACATGCGCGAGCTCTTTCCTGGCGGCAGCGATGCCACCCGTCGCGTGGTGCGTGGCACCCCGCGTGCGGCCCATGCCTGAGCCCACCGGAGCGCCACCATGCATGCCTTGCTGATCAACCCCAACACCAGCCACCACGTCACAGAGCGCCTGGTGGCGCAGCTGCAGCCTTGGTGCGAGGGCATGCCCTTGATGGGGGTGACGGCACCCTTTGGCGAGGCCTACATCGCCTCGGAGGCCGCTTACACGGTGGCGGGGCATGCGGTGCTCGAAGCGTTTGAGCACCATGTGGACGAACACGGTCTGCCGCAAGCGGTGCTGGTCGGCTGCTTTGGCGACCCAGCGGTCTGGGCCTTGCGGGTGAAGCACCCGAAGCTGCCAGTGATCGGCCTTGCAGAAGCCGCTTTGAGGGAGGCCCACGTGCATGGGCCTTTTGCCGTGGTCACCGGTGGACACGCCTGGGGCCCGATGATCGAGCGCTTGGCGGCCACCTGGCATTTGCTGGGCCCTCAAGCCCTGCTCAAGGTTCACACGCTGGACGCCACGGGTGGCGAGATGCTGGCCAACCCCCAAGCTGCGGTGGTGGCGCTGGGGGAGGCTTGCGAGGCCACGGTGCAAGCCTGCCCTTCAGCCCGATCCATCGTGCTGGGCGGTGCTGCTTTGGGCGGCATGGCCGCTGACCTCGCGCCCCGCGTGGGCCTGCCGCTGATCGACAATGTGCAGGCCGGGGGGCGTTGGCTCAGCCGGGCTTTGGCCCACTGACCACCGCCTGTTGCCTCAGCTTCCTCAAGCCTTGCGGCGCGCAGCCAGGCTCAGTCCCACCAAGCCCAAACCCATCAGGGCCCAGGTGCTGGGCTCAGGGATGGCCGCAGGGTTGTGGTTGATGGTCTGGCTGTTGATGGTGAGTGAGCCCGCGTTGGACACCTGAATGAGCCCTGCGATGTTCACGCCCACCGCATTGATGGTGGCATGCCCATCGAACCAGATGGGGTTGTTGGAGGTCACAAAGTTGGCGCCTGCGTTGAACTGCATGTTGGGGGCCGCAAAGCTCACGCCGTCCACCAAGATGTTGCCCCGTGCATTGGCTTGCAGGAATTGGCCTGCTGACACAAAGCCCTTGGTGAACCACAGGTCAGCCTGGCAGTTCACCGTGGTCTGCGCGCCGAAGGTCACGCTGAATGCGCCGCTGCAGGCCATGCCCGCTTGCTGAAGGTAGGCGGGCTCTGGCATGGGCAAAGCGGGAGGGATCACGCCTTCCAGGGGCAAGGGCAAGGGCAAGGCCACGGGTTCCACAGGTGCCGGGGCTGGCGTGGTCACACCGGGGTTGACGGTGGGCGTCTCCAGGGTGATCGGCGCGCTGATGACGGTGATGGCCCCTGGCGTGAGCTGCACGTCGCCGGCACGGATGGTTTGGGCGTACAGCGCGCTGTTGATGGCCTTGAGCGTCAAGTCGGAGAGCGAGACCGTGCCGCCAGGTGCGCTGACCTCCAAAGAGCCGCTGCCATCGGCGTTGCTGGTGATGGTGTTGAACGCCTGTTCGCCACTTGCCACCGCCTCGCTGATTGAACCCGAGGCCAAGCGGTCTGGGGTGAATTGAAGGACCCCTGCGGCCACCGTGATGAGGCCCGGGGCCAAATCGGTCGGCCCAGCCTGCGTCAAGGCAAAGCTGGCGTGTGCCACGTTGGACAGGCCAAAGGCGCTCAAAGCGACCAGAGATGCACAGCGGATCATGATTCCCCCCAATGTTCGTTGATGCGCTTGATTGTGCTGGCGGTATGTGAACCTGGCTTGACAAAGCCTTGACCTGCCTCACATTTCCCCCATTCTTGGGGGGCTGGGTGGCGTGTGACTGGTACAAACCCCCGCGCCCCCGTTGCACGCACCCCGGAAAATCACGGTGTGGCGGGCCTGTTGGTGTTCGCCCTGTCGGAAGTACCCCTCCATGCGCAAAATGATGTTGAGCTGGCTCTTCCTTGGCGTCGCCGTGGCGCTGGGGATCTGGGCCACCGTGACCCTCAATTACGACCAAAACCAGGTCGTGATGTACTTCTTCCTGCCCTACTTTGCCTTGACGGTGGCCATGCAATATGTGTGGCCCGAGGTGCCCAACCAGTTTGAAAAGGGCGAGGTCTGGACGGACATCCTCAACAATGGCGTGCTGCTCCTGGTGACCGCCTTGCAGGGCGCGCTCGTGCATTGGATGGCTGACTCCGGCCGAGCGCTGGTCTTCCAGCATGGCTGGATCAGCGAAGCCTACTCACCCGGCCACTGGCCGATGTGGGGCCAGGTGCTGTTGGCTTGGTTCGCGTTTGACTTCATGTTCTACGCCACCCACCGCCTCTCGCACGAGGTGGATTTCCTCTGGCGCTTCCACAGCGTTCACCATTGCGCGCACCGCTTGAGCTTCCTCAACGCCAGCCGTGTGCACCCGGTGGACATCTGCTGGCGACGCCTGTTGCCGCTGTTTGCGGCCTACCAGACGGGCGTGAGTGCGGAGGCCGTGATCGTGGCCAACACCATTGGCGCCACGCTGGCCGTGATCACCCACATGAATGTGGACTTCCGTTTTGGCCCTCTGAACTACCTCCTGGGCACCAACGAGATGCATCGCTGGCACCACTCCAACAAGATCGAAGAGGCCAAGAACTTCTCGGTGATCATGTTGTGGGACCACCTGTTTGGCACCTATGTGAACCCCAAGGGCCGCCGCAAGCCCGAGAAGATGGGCCTGTTCAACGAGCTTTACTACCCCCGCCAGAACTTCTGGGGCCAGTTGCTCATTCCCTTCACCTGGAAGCAGTGGAAGGCCCGCCAGGTCGCGGCGGCGGCCCGTGTGCAGCCCGCAAGCGCTCAGGCCACAGCGGTGGACGGCGAGCGCTCCAAGCTGGCTGTGTGACGCCCGGCTGAGCGCCATCCCAAGGGGCCCTTCGGGGCCCTTTTGCTTGCTTGTGCTTGGTGCGCTGTGCGAGGCGACAATGGCGGGTCTCATCCAGCCTTCCAAGCCACCTATCACTGCCCGCCCATGAATTGGACCTCCCGCAACAGCCCCATCCTCGCCGTGGCCACGGCCCCTGGCCGGGGTGCGGTGGGCATCGTTCGGGTGTCGGGCACGGGCTTGGCGCCGCTGGCCCAGGCGCTCACGGGCCGCACCCTGGTGCCGCGCATGGCCACCTATGGCCCCATCTTCGATGATGCCGGGCAGGCGCTGGACCACGGCCTGGCCCTGTACTTTCCCGGCCCGCACAGCTACACCGGTGAGGACGTGCTGGAGCTGCAGGTGCACGGCGGGCCGGTGGTGCTGCAGCTCATCGTGGCGCGGTGCTTGTCGGCAGCCAGCCAGGTGAATGCCGCCACGGGCCAGGCCTTGCTGCCCGGCTTGCGCTTGGCCGAGCCGGGTGAGTTCACCGAACGCGCCTTTTTGAACGACAAGATTGACCTGGCCCAGGCCGAAGCCATCGCCGATTTGATCGACGCCAGCACCGAGGCAGCGGCCCGCTCGGCCACGCGCTCGCTCGGCGGTGCGTTCTCGAAAGAGATCAATGCCCTGCGAGATGGCTTGATCAACCTGCGCATGCTGGTCGAGGCGACGCTGGATTTCCCCGAAGAAGAGATCGACTTTTTGGAGAAGGCCAACGCCCGCGGCAAGCTCGACGCCTTGGCCAAGGCTTTGCAAGGCGTGTTGGCCCAAGCCAAGCAAGGCGCTTTGCTGCGCGAAGGCCTGCAGGTGGTGCTGGCCGGGCAGCCCAATGCGGGCAAGAGCTCCTTGCTCAATGCCCTGGCCGGGGCTGAATTGGCCATCGTCACGCCCATTGCGGGCACCACGCGAGACAAAGTCAGCGAGACCATCCAGATCGAGGGCGTGCCCCTCAAAGTGATCGACACCGCCGGCCTGCGGGCTGACCACGAAACGAGCGACGAGGTCGAACGCATCGGCATGGCGCGCAGCTGGGAGGCCATCGGCCAGGCCGATGCGGTGCTGTTTCTGCACGACCTCACACGCGTGGGCGAGCCTGTTTACGCTGCGGCCGACGCACAGATTGGCGAGCGCCTGGCCCAAGCCCTGCATGGCGCCAGCCGCGTGATCCATGTCTACAACAAGGCGGATGCGGCCTCTGCAGGTGTGGCGGCTCAGGCCTTGGCAGCAGGTGCTCAGCCAGTGGGGCAGGCCATTGGCCTGTCGGCCCGCACGGGCGATGGCCTGCAGGCTTTGCGTCAGGCCCTGCTGGAGATGGCGGGCTGGCAGCAGCAGCTGGAGGGTGTGTTCATTGCCCGCCAGCGCCATGTGCAGGCCTTGCGCGAGGCGGCTTCGCACCTGGCTTTGGCCCAAGCGCATGCGGCCTTGAACGACGGCGCGCTCGACCTGCTGGCCGAAGAATTGCGCCTGGCCCATGACGCGCTGGGCCGCATCACTGGGGCGTTTTCAGCCGACGATTTGCTGGGCGAGATCTTCAGCCGCTTTTGTATCGGGAAGTGAAGCGTTGCTCTCAGTGCATCGATGCGTGTGGATGGGCATGCACAAAGGGGCGTGATCGTTTAGATTAGAGGGCATTCGCCGCCCGTCGTGATCGGGCCCCTTTTGATGGATGAGGACTGCATGGACGCCACGGAACTGGTTCAAGCGATACAGACGCTCAATGCCGAAGATGCGTTTCGGCCGCGCCTGGACGCCCAACAGTGGCGTGTGTTTGCCCAATACCTGACGCGCCATGAGTTGCGCTCAGGTGATTTGCTCGTCAAGCAGGGGGACCACGACCGCACCGTCTACTTTTTGGGCCAGGGTTCGTTGCAGGTGTTTGTCTCGGGTGGCGTGCCTGGGGCTTCGCGCATCGGCATCTTGCGCGCCGGCGCCATCTTGGGTGAGCCCGGCCTGTTTGCCGATGGCCCGCGCATGGCCAATGTGGAATCCATGACGCCTTGCGTGGTGTGGGCCTTGCGCTTGCCGCGCTTTGAAGAGCTCGCTGCGCGCGTGCCGCAGGTGGCCGTTGAGGTGGTGCGTGCAGCCGGTGCCGTGATGGCGCAGCGCATGCGTGCCAATATGTTGCGCCAGACGCCCAGCGCCTGAGCGCTGAATGGGCTGAAGGGGCCGCCGCCAGCGACGAGCCTCTTGACACAAGAAATGGAAGGGGTGCCATGGCTGGAAGGTGCCGCCAAGGGAGTAGCAAAACATGTCAGGGGTTCAGGAATTGAGCAGACCAACCATCTTGGTGGCTGACGATTCGCCACAGAACATCGAGTTGCTGTCGCGCGTGTTGGGGCAGGAGTTCCGCATCAAGGTCGCCACCTCGGGTGAGAAGGCGCTCAAGCTGGTGTACTCGGATGAGCCGCCCGACCTGATCCTGCTCGACATCATGATGCCCGACCTGAGCGGCCATGAGGTCTGCAGGCGCATCAAGGCCAACCCCGACCGCCGCCAGATCCCGGTCATCTTCGTGACGGCCATGAGCACGGTTGAAGACGAAACCTTGGGCCTGGCGCTCGGTGCGGTCGACTACATCACCAAGCCCATCAGCCCACCGCTGGTGCAGGCCCGTGTGCGCACCCACCTGGCTTTGTATGACCAGACGCGCGAGTTGGAGCGAATGGTGGCGCAGCGCACCTCCGAGCTGCTGGCCACTCGCCAGCAGCTGATCCGCCGCTTGGGCCGCGCTGGTGAGTTCAAGGACAACGAGACGGGCAACCATGTCATCCGCATGTCTCACATCTGCCGCCTCATTGGCGTGCAGGCTGGCTTGGGGCCGGTGACGCTGCAGTTGCTGTTTCAGGCTGCTGCCTTGCATGACGTCGGCAAGATCGGCGTGCCCGATCAGATCTTGCTCAAGCCCGGCCCGCTCAACGAGGCGGAGTGGGCCGTGATGCGCCGCCACCCGCAGATCGGCGCTGACATCATTGGCCAGCACGACAACGAGCTGCTCACCATGGCGCGCACCATCGCCTTGACCCACCATGAGCGCTTCGATGGCACGGGCTACCCCATGGGCTTGGTGGGCGAGCAGATCCCGCTGGTGGGCCGCATCGTGGCCCTGGCCGATGTGTTCGACGCTTTGATGACGCAGAGGCCTTACAAGCCCGCGTTTTCAGCCGCGCGGTCGCTGGAGCTCATGATGGACGAGCGCGGCAAGCACTTCGACCCGATGCTGCTCGATTGCTTCTTGGCGCGCCAGCATGAGATCTTGCAGATCATGGCGCAGTATGCCGACGAGCGCGGCGTGCAGGGCGACTGAAGCGCCCTGCTCAGCCGCTCATTCGGCCGGCGGCTCGCTCAGGCCTTTGCTTGAACGCACGGCCTGCTGCCATTGCCCGAAGCGTTGGGTGGCTTCGTCGAAGTCGTAACGCTGCAGGGCGTCGCGCAGGGCCACGGCCTCACTCCAGCGCCTGATGCCGGGCAACTGGCCCAGCATCTCGTCCATCACATCGCGCGCTTCGGCCTCGTGCTGCTGCAAGAGGCGGCTCAGGCGGCCCCACCAGGGCTGCAGTTCGGCTTCGCTCGGCCCTGGCTCTGTGGGCGGCTGGGGGCCCGCGCCTTGTGTGAGCAGGCCGATGTCGCGCACGACGTCGCGCAGCAGGGCTTGCACCTGGGGCACGAGCGCTTGCACCGCATCGCCATCGTCACGCTGGCTGGCTTGTTCCAGTGCATCGGCCAGGTCGGCCAGGTCATGCGCGCCGATGTTGCCCGAGAGGCCCTTGAGCGAGTGGGCCAGGCTGTTCACCTGGGGCCATTGCGCCCCCGTGGCGGCAGCCGCCAGCTCATCGCCCACTTTGGCCTGTGTCTTGGCGAAGCCTTTGAGCAGGCGGCGGTAGAGGTCAAGGTTGCCCATGCAGCGGTTCAGGCCGTCGGCGGTGTCCAGGGTGAGGGTGCGGGGCAGGGCGTCGGCATCGCCATCTTCTACACCCGGCAGGGCCGTGCGGTGGCGCGGTGTGATCCAGCGGGCCATGATGGTGAACATCTGCATCAGGTCCAGCGGCTTGGTGATGTGGTCGTCCATGCCGCTGGCCAGCACGCGCTCACGGTCGGCGGCCATGGCGCTGGCCGTCATGGCGATGATGGGCAGGTGGCGCCAGCGCTCGCTGCTGCGGATGCGTTGGGCCGCTTCGTAGCCGTCCATCACGGGCATCTGGCAGTCCATGAGGACGCCGTCGAACTGGGCGTCCTGTTCAAGGATGTGCAGGGCTTGTTGGCCGTCGTGCGCGGCCACCACGCTCAGGCCAGCGCGTTGCAAGAGGTCGGTGGCCAGTTCGAGGTTCATGGGCTGGTCTTCGACCAGCAGCACACGGGCGCCGGCCAAGTGGCGCTGGGCTTTTTCCAAGGCCTTGGCGCCGCTGCGCACCACGGGTGGTGCGGGGGTGTCTTTGCCCAGGGCGCGGCCAATGGTGTCCAGCAGGGTGGAAGGCGTGACGGGCTTGTTGAGCACGCCTGCCAGGGCCACGCCCTCGGCGGCCTTGAGGGCCTCGTCGCGGGCAAAGGCCGTGACCAGCAGCACGCAGGGGCGTTGCTCGGGCGGCAGTGCCAGGGCATGTTTGGCAAACTCAATGCCGTCCATGCCGGGCATCTTCCAGTCGGTCAGCAAGACGTGGTGCGGTTTGCCTTCGAAGGCGGCTTGCTCCATGCGGCGCAGGGCGGTGGCGCCGCTGTCGGCCACTTCGACGTTCAAGCCCAGGCGGCGGGCCATGTCAGAGAGCACCTCGCGCGCGGCGGCGTTGTCGTCCACCAGCAGCATGCGGCGGTCGCGCAGTTCGTCGGCCAACAAAGCGCGGCGTTGGCTGCCTGCACTTGGGCCCTGGGCTTGCAGGCCAAAGCGGGCGGTGAAGTGGAAGGTCGAGCCTTTGCCCTCCTGGCTTTCGGCCCAGATGCGTCCGCCCATCAGCTGAACCAGTTGGTGGGAGATGGCCAGGCCCAGGCCGGTGCCGCCGTATTGGCGCGTGGTGGAGCTGTCGCCCTGCATGAAGGGCTCAAACAGGCGGTCGAGCTGCTCGCGGCTCATGCCAATGCCGCAATCCTTCACCCAGAAGTGAAGGGTGAGGGCGTCGGCTTGGCGCTCGTGCACCTCGCAGCCAATGATGACCTCGCCCTTGGCTGTGAACTTGATGGCGTTGGTGCCCAGGTTGACCAGCACCTGGCCCAGCCGCATCGGGTCGCCCACGAGCGAGGTGGGGATGTCGGGCTCCGCCGTGAAGAGCAGCTCCAGCGCTTTTTCTTCGGCGCGCACGCCGAGCACATCGGCCATGTTGGCCACCACGGCTTCCAGCTGGAATTCGGTGTCTTCCAGCGTGAGCTTGCCCGACTCGATCTTGCTGACATCCAAGATGTCATTGAGGATCTGCAGCAGGCTGCCGGCGGCGCGGTGGGCCTTTTCGACGTAGTTGCGGGCACGCCCTGGCATCTCGTCCATCAGGGCCAGGTGGGTCATGCCCATGATGGCGTTCATGGGCGTGCGGATCTCGTGGCTCATGTTGGCCAGGAAGCGCGATTTGGCCTGGGTGGCCGATTCGGCGGCCTGCTGGGCGGCCAGCATGAAGGCCTCGGCCTGCTTGCGCGGCGTGATGTCCTGGATGACGGCGCAGAACTGCTGCAGCCCGTCGCTCATGAAGGGGATGAGCACCACCTCGGCCGCAAAGCTGCGCCCGTCGAGCGTGGCGTGTTGCCACTCGAACGTGGCCGATTGGCGCGTGGCCACGACACCGTCGATGTGGCTTTTGGCCAAATCCTGAGCCGAGGCGCCACCGGCTTGCAGGGGCGCCGACATGGGCGGCAGCCAGGGCTTGAGGCCCAGCAAGGCCTGTTCGCTGGGTGCATCAAAAATGCGGGTGGCGGCCGGGTTGGCTCGCTGGATGCCCATCTCGGCATCAAAGAACAAGTAGGCATTGGGTGCGCTGCGGAACACCGCTTGCGAACGGGTGACCTGCTCTTTCTGCTCAGTGATGTCCAGCCAGTAGCCGTTGTAGGTGGTGCTGCCGTCCGAGTGGCGGTTGGGTGTGCTCAGGCATCGCAACCAGCGGGTGCGGCCCTCGATCTCGATGGACATCTCCAGCGGCCGGGTGGGCGGGTGCTCGTCGCCGCGGCCCGTCAGGCGCCAGGGCAGTTGCGGGTCGGCCATGAGGGCGCCGGGGCTTTGGCCCAGCACCTTGTCCACCGTCTTGCTCAAGAAGGTGAAGCGGCCCTTGCCATCGGGCGCCTGTTCGTAGCGAAACACGGCCAGTGGCAGGGCGTGGGCCATGTCGCTGAGGTCTTGCTGGCCCTTGTGCAAGGTGGCCATGCGGCCTTCGCGCTGCGCGAGCATGGCCAAACTCCAGTAGCCCAGCACCAGGGCCAGGGCGCCTGCGGCCGCCCAGCCGCCCATGAGGGCGCTTTCTGATTCCAGTGGGCTGAGCACCCAGGCGGTGTAGGCGTCGCCCATGAGGGTGCGTTGCTGGGCCAGGTAGCGCTGCTGGCCAATGCGCACTTGGCTCACGTCCTGACCATTGACGCCCAGGGTGCTGAGCTGCCAGGGCAGCGCCTTCAAGGGCGAGTGGTAAACCTTGATTTGCGTGGCCTCAGGCAGGGCCAGTGGGCCACGCAGGGGTGCGTGTTTGAGCACCCAGTCGGCTTGGTTGCCCATGATGACCACGCCGGCCGAGTCGGTCACGAAGATGGGGCGCTTGTCGTCGTCGAACAGGCGGGCCATGGCCTTGGGTTCTTGTTTGATGACCAGCACGCCCAAGGTCTGGCCGGCGTCGTCGTCGATGCGGCCCGCAAAGTAAAAGCCGGGGATGCGCGACACACGCCCCACCGCAAACTGCACGCCCACGCCATGGTCCAGGGCGTCGGTGAAGTAGCTGCGCGTTTTGTAGTTCCCGCCCACCGGGTTGGCATCGGTGTCAAAGGCGCTGTCGGCCAGGTCGGTGCCGTAGCGGTCGAACAGCAAGATCTCATTGAGGTTGAAATCGTGCGTGGTGTCTTTGAGCGTTTGGCTCATCTGGCGCACGCTGGGCTTGGCCATCAGCATGTCGCGCATGCGGGCGCGGTCGGCCTCTGTGATCGAGGCGGAATCGGGCACTGTCGTGTTGCGAACGAATGAACGCAAGGTCTCTTCGCGGCCCAGTGCACGCGGCAGGGCAGAGAGCTGCTGGAAGGTGGTGGTGAGCGATTCGGTGATGCTGGTGAGCCGGTGGCCGGCCGTGTCCAGGGCCTGCTGGCGGTGGTCGTCCAGCTCGTAGCGGATCACCACGGCAGTCGAAGCGGCCACGACCAGGGTCCAGGCGGCCGCGGCCCACCACATCCGATGTCCCAGTTTCATGGCTCCGCTGTGCTCCTGCGCTGAATGTTGTTGGTGCTTGCCTGCTGTTTTACTTCACTTTCATGGCGAGGCCGAGTGTTCGTGAGCGCTCAGTGAGCGATCCAAGGGCTAACCATTGACCAGGCTGAGCTCCGCGCGCGCCAGAGACTGTGGACTTCCGGACATCACCAGCGTGTCACCCACCCCGAGCGCGGTGCTGGGCTGGGGCACGACCACCGCGCCCTGTGCGCGCCGCAGCGAGACGAGTTGCACGCCTTCCAGGCGCGGCAGCCAGTCGCTCACCGTCTGGCCGACGCAAGCGGCATCGTTGGTGAGGGTGAGCGATTGCAGGCGTTGCAGGTCGAGCTCGTCCACCGTATCGTCGTCGGCGCCGTGGAAGTAGCCGCGCATCAGGCCGTATCGCGCCACGCGTTGCTCTTGCACCAGGCGAATCACACGGCGCATGGGCACGCCCACCAGCGCCAGCGCCTGCGAGGCCAGCATGAGCGAGCCTTCGATGGCCTCGGGCACCACGGCGGTGGCGCCAGCGGTTTGAAGCTCGTCCATGCCGGTCTCGTCGATGGTGCGCACCACCACGGGCACTTGGGGCGCGTGGGTTTGCACCAGGGCCAGGATCTTCTTGGCTGCGCTGAGCTGGGGCCAGGTCACCACC
Organism: Pseudomonadota bacterium; assembly: GCA_041165245.1. Classification (GTDB taxonomy): domain Bacteria; phylum Pseudomonadota; class Gammaproteobacteria; order Burkholderiales; family Burkholderiaceae_C; genus Aquabacterium. The sequence continues at coordinate 4,958 of JBEANX010000270.1, read as the reverse complement.
ACGGCGCTGGCCCGCGTCATGCCTGCGGCGGTGAGGCTTTGCAGGCGGGTGGCGTCGCCAAAGACCACGTTCTGCCCGGCGGCAGCGGCTTGCTGCACGCGGTCGGGGTCGAGGTCGAGCGCCATGTAGGGAATGGCTTCTTGCTCCAGCAGCCGTGCCAGGTTCTGGCCGCTGCGTCCATAGCCACAGATCAGCACATGGCCTCGGGTGTTGATCGCTTTGGAAGCGATCTTGGTCATGGCCAGTGATTGCATCATCCAGTCATTGGCCACCACGCGGTTGACGATGCGGTTGCTGTACATGATCAGCAGTGGCGTGACCATCATCGAGATCACCATCGAGGCCAGCAACGGGCTCTGGGCCTTGGGTGCCAACAGGTGGTTGTCCAGTGCCAGGCTCAGCAGCACGAAGCCGAACTCACCGGCCTGTGCCAGGTACAAGCCGGTGCGCAAGGCCACACCCGCCGTGGCGCCAAAGCCCTTGGCCAGTGCCGCCACCAGCGCGGCCTTGAACAGCACGGGCAGGGTGGTGAGCACCAGCACCAGCAGCCAGTGGTCGATCACGATGCGCCAGTCGAGCTTCATGCCGATGGTGATGAAGAACAGGCCCAGCAGCACGTCATGGAAGGGGCGGATGTCGGTCTCCACCTGGTGCTTGTATTCGGTCTCCGCCACCAGCATGCCGGCCACGAAAGCGCCCAGGGCCAGCGAGAGGCCAAAATGATCCGTCAGCCAGGCCAGGCCCAGGGTGATCAGCAGCAGGTTGAGCATGAAGAGCTCTTCGCTCTTGCGGCGCGCCACCAGGGTCAGCCAGGCGTGCATCACCTTCTGGCCGCCTGCCAGCAGCACGGCCAGCAAGGCGCCGGCCTTGAGCGTGGCAAAGAGCAGGGCCTTGGTGAGGTCGCCCGCGCTTTGGCCCAGGGTGGGGATCAGCACCAAGAGCGGCACCACAGCCAAGTCCTGGAACAGCAAGATGCCCATGACGCGGCGGCCGTGTTCGGAGTCGATCTCGATGCGCTCGGCCATCATCTTCACCACGATGGCGGTGGAACTCATGGCCAGTGCGCCGCCCAGGGCGATGGCGCTTTGCCAGCTCAGGCCCCAGCCCAGCAGGCCGTTGGGGTGCTTGTTGTCCAGGCCCACCCAATCCATCACCACGGCCAGGCCAAAGTAGCCGGCCACCGTGGCCAACATGGTCAGCACCACCTGGCTGAAGCCCAGCCCAAAGACGAGGGACTTCATGCTCTTGAGCTTGGGCAGGTTGAACTCCAGCCCGATCACGAACATCAGGAAGACCACGCCGAACTCGGCCAGGTGGGTGACGCCGGTGGAGTCTTTGGCCAAGGCCAGTGCATTGGGGCCGATGAGCACGCCCACGCCCAAGTAGCCCAGCATGGGCGGCAATTTCAAAAGGCGGCAGATCACCACGCCGACCACAGCGGCCAGCAGGTAGAGAAGCGTCAAATCAAGCGTAGAGGCCATGTTGTCCCTAGAATCCTCGGATCCTACTGTGTGGATCTCTTTCAATGGCGAACTTCGAGGTCATGGCCGACGGCCAGCTTCTGTCTTTGGCGCAACAAGCCCTGCAGATCGAGGCGCAAGCTTTGCTCGACATGCGCGAACGCCTGTCCGGCCCTGCCGGGCAATCCCTGGTCAAGGCGGTTCGTCTGGTGCTGGCCTGCTCGGGCCGTGTGGTGGTCATGGGCATGGGCAAGAGTGGCCATGTGGGACGCAAGATCGCGGCCACCTTGGCCTCGACCGGCACTCCCGCCATGTTCGTTCACCCGGCCGAGGCCCACCATGGTGACTTGGGCATGGTCACGCCCGGTGATGTGGTGCTGGCTTTGTCGAACTCGGGTGAAAGCGAAGAGCTCACCGGCTTGTTGCCGGTGCTCAAACGCCAAGGCGTGCCGCTCATTGCCATCACCGGTGGTGCGGCCTCCAGCTTGGCCCGCCATGCCGATGTGGTGCTGGACAGCGCCGTGGCCCAAGAGGCCTGCCCCTTGAACCTGGCGCCCACCGCCAGCACCACCGCGCAACTGGCCATGGGCGACGCCCTGGCTGTGGTGCTGCTCGATGCCCGTGGCTTCAAGGCCGAAGATTTCGCCCGCTCGCACCCCGGTGGCTCGCTGGGCCGACGCTTGCTCACCCATGTGCGCGATGTGATGCGTGCTGGCGATGCCATCCCCGCCGTGGGCCCTGACGCCACGTTCGGTGACCTGATGCGCGAGATGAGCGCCAAGGGCCTGGGCGCCGCCGCCATCGTGGATGCCGATCGCCGTGTGCTGGGCATCTTCACCGACGGTGATCTGCGCCGCAAGATCGAAGCGGGCATGGAGCTGCGCACCACCCACGCCCGTGACGTGATGACCGCCAGCCCCGCCACCATCCGCGATGAGCTGCTGGCCGCCGAGGCCGTGGTGCTCATGGAGGCCCGCCGCATCACCACGGTGCTGGTGGTCGATGCCCAGGGCGTGCTGGTGGGCGCGCTCAACACCAACGATTTGATGCGCGCCAAGGTGATCTGACCCATGAGCAACGCTCCTACTTTTCAGACCGTGGCGCCCCGAGCGTTCACCCCGGTGCTGCGCTTCGCCGAGGCCAGCTTGGCTGCTGCCCGTGGCATCCGCGCTTGCATCTTTGATGTCGATGGTGTGCTCACCGACGGCACGCTCTACATCAGCGAAGCGGGCGAAACGCTCAAGGCCTTCCATGCGCTCGATGGCCATGGCTTGAAGCTGCTGGCGCAGGGCGGCATCACGCCCATCGTCATCACCGGGCGCGATTCACCGGCCGTGCGCCGCCGTCTCAAGGATTTGGGGCTGGTGCACGCTGTGTTTGGCGCGCATGACAAGCTCGCCGCAGCCGAACCTCTGCTCGCACAACTGGGCTTGTGCTGGCCCGAGGTCGCCGCCATGGGCGACGACTGGCCTGACCTGCCCTTGTTGCTGCGCGCTGGCCTGGCGGTGGCGCCCTTGAACGCCCACGCGGAAGTTCGGGGCCTGGCCCACCACACCACGGCCGTGGCAGGCGGGCACGGCGCTGCCCGTGAGTGCTGTGACCTGCTCTTGCTGGCCAATGGCCGCTACAAAGCCCTGATGCACGGCCACCTGACCACGCTGGACACCAATGTGCTTGCCAACACGGCCGGCTCCAAGCCATGAGATTGCCCAAGCCCATGCTCGACGCGCTGGACCAGGCCACTCGCCTGGCGCCCATCGTGGTGGTCGGTGGCCTGGCCGCCTACACCTGGTGGTTGGTGCAATCCACGCCTTCGATGGGCAGCGGGCGGGGCCTGAAGGCGCCTTCCACCGTGCCTGACTACGTGCTGCAGCAGGCTGTCATCGAGCGTTTTGACGACGAGGGCACGCGCGTGTCCGTGCTGCGTGGCGACCGCATGTCACACGTGGTGCAGGGCGACACGCTCACCGTGGAGCAACCTCGCATGGTGGGCCTTGATGCCGATGGCCAGCAGGTCAACGCCGAGGCCAAGCTGGGGCACTACATGGCCACCGATGAGAAGGTCGACCTGCAAGGCCAAGCCCATGTCGTGCTGCATGGCGATGGCAACAAGCGTGGGCCCATCACCTTCGAGGGCGAGAGCCTGTCGGTCGATGTGCACCAGCGCTTGTTGAATTCCAGCCAGCCGGTGCGCATCACCCGCACCGACGGTGTGGTGAACGCCAGTGGCATGCGCCATGACGGCAGCACTGGCGTCACCGATCTCAGTGGGCGCGTGCACGGACGCATCGAGCCGCATCAACGCTGAGCTTCGACTGAGTCAGCGGCGCTGAGTTCAGGCCTCAGTCCCGGCCATGGTGGCCGTGGCGACCATGTTCGCGTTCTTCGCGCCATTCACGGAACCTCTCGCGGCGCTCTTCGCGACGGTCTGCCCAACGCTCCACCCGTTCTTCATGGCGCCAGGCGCGCTGTTCGCCCTGGTAGACCATGCCCGGTTGCACGAAATACACCGGCTGGCCGCAGGCGCGCCAGTAGCCACAGTGCCGGGCCCAATGCTGATAGTGCGCGCGTGGCACGTTCATGTAGATGGGTTGCTGAACCACGACCACGGGCGATTGCTGCACGATGACGGGTTGCTGGTAGATCACGGGCGGGGGAGGTTGGTCGCCAATGGCGATGCGTCCGTGAAAGCCAGGTTGATGCACCGAGACCTGAACGCCCACTTGGGCGGCCTGGGCCTGGTGGGCGGCGCCCATGCCAGCGAGGGCCGCTGCAGAGAAAAAAGCCGTTGAAGCGAGCTTCATGGCAGATCGTGAAAAACGGGTCATGTCTGTCTCCTGGGGCTGACGCTGCAGAGCTCGGGGCTCCAGTGCGTCTGATGGGTGTTCAACGGCTCCCAAGGATCAAGCGCAGACAGGGTTTGTGTAAGTTCCAGGTAAACAGGTGATGCAAAGTGATGCAAGCCCTGGTTCAGGGCTGAACGCGCCATGTGCAGCGAGCGGCCATGAAAAAAGGCACCCGAAGGTGCCTTTTTTTTGGATCAGTTCAGCGAGAAGCTGAGGCTGGATCAGTAACCGCCGCGGCCACCGCCGTAGCCGCCACCGCCGCCTTCGCGACGGCCACCGCCGCCGCCGAAGCCACCACCGCCGCCTTCGCGACGACCGCCGCCGAAGCCGCCGCCGCCACCTTCACGGCCGCCGCCGCCACCAGCACCGCCGCCGCCGTAGGGGCTGCGGAAGCCGGAGGGACGCTCTTCGCGAGGACGAGCGACGTTCACGACGATCGAGCGACCAGCCAGGGGCTGACCGTTCAGGCCGTTGATGGCCGATTCGGCTTCTGCATCCGAACCCATTTCGACGAAGCCGAAGCCCTTCGAACGACCGGTGTCACGGTCCATCATGACCTTGGCCGATTGGACCATGCCGTAGGCACCGAAAGAATCTTGCAGATCTTGGTCGCGGACGCTGTAGGCCAGATTGCCCACGTAAAGCTTGTTGT
>JBEANX010000269.1:0-6149 GCA_041165245.1 Pseudomonadota bacterium | reverse complement strand
CAGCTCCAGCATGAAGGGCTGCAGGTGGTCGCACAGCAGGGTCTGCAACTCGTTTTCTGACACGGGGTGCGGCTCGGGGATTTTCAAGCTATCGAAGATGTGAGAGCACCTCAATAGGTGCGACAGCGTCGCACCTATTGGCTTGCAGGTTTCACCCAGCAGAGCGTTCACGGCCTGTGCAGCCCGCACCTGGCCCTGGGTGTAGGTGTCAGAGATTTCGGCCAGCAGTTGCTGGTAGCCGCCATCGGTGCTCAGTTCCATGTCACCCCCATTTTGCTCAGGTGCTCGCCCACCTTGGCCGAGAGCGCCTCCACCTCATCCACCAACCCCGGCAACGGCACCGCATAACGCTCCGCCAGCTCCCGAATCCGCCGCGTCAGGGTCTGGCTCACGCGGTCCAGCTCGCCCTGCACATCGGCATTCATGCGGGCCAGCCATTTGTCGTTCACCACCAGCTGCTGAATCTCAGCCACGCTCAGTTTCGCGTAGTGGTCATGGGCCAACTGGTCCAGCTGCGTGTCCAGCTCTTTCACGCGCTTCTTGAGGGCGGCCTCGTCGGCGCTGAGCTTGAGCCAGTCGTTCAGCACCTTCAATTCCAGCGCGCTGTTGTCGTCTTGTTGCGCGTCGGCCTTGATTTCTCTGATGCGGTCTTTCACTGCCGCAGCGTTGATCTTGTCGTAGCCGGCAAACACGGCACCTGATCCATCCTCGCCACTGTGTTCTTCTTCCAGCTCGGTGATGGCGCTGCTGGTGGCGTCCAGCTTGGCTTGTTCGGCCTCCAGCGCAGCTTGTTGGGCGTCAAAGTAGCGTGCCACCACCAAGGCCTTGGGCACCAGGTCGCAGGCCCAGCCTTTGTCTTTTTTCTTGCCTTTTTTGTCGGTCTCGATGATGCGGGCGGGCTGGGCCACCCAGCCGTCTTGGGCCACGGCGTAGGCGTCGTCTTGCATGGCCTCGGCCCAGTGGTCCATCAGGTGTTGGTACACGCTGTATGCGTCCACCAGCGGGGCGGGCTTGAAGGTGGCCAGCAGGTCTTCTGACAAAGCTTCGATGAAGGCTTTGGGGTGGTCGCCCACCTTCAGGCCCTTCATGCGCGGCTCGTTGCGCGCTTGCCAGTCGGCAAACAGTTGCGTGGCGCTGGCCTGAAAGGCGATGAACTCGGCATGGCCCAGGATGGCGGCTTTGACCTCGGCCACGGGTTGCTGCAGCTGGCTGTAGCCCTCACGAAGCGGCTTGAACAAGGTGGCGCGCAGCGTGGGCATGACCTGCCAATAGGGGCCCAGCGTGCTGCCCGCACCAAACAGGTCGCGGTCAGGGATGCCGCCGCTCAGGTGGGCGCTGAGGTCTTGGATGTCTTCTTGCTCGCTGCTGTCGATGTAGCGGGGCAGGTTGAGGTTGAAATCGTTTTTGTCGCTGGCGATTTCGCTGAGCGGCACCATGCGGGCATAACCGGGCACATTCGCCGCCACATCGCCCATCCTCTGGAACACGTCGACGATGCGGTGCAGGTCTTGCTCGCGCAGGCGGTTCTTGTTGCCGTCTTTGATGAAGCCTTTGCTGGCGTCGATCATCATCACGCCCTTGCGTGCCGACGCATTCTCTTTGTCCAGCACCAAGATGCACGCGGGGATGCCGGTGCCATAGAACAAGTTGGCCGGCAGGCCGATGATGCCTTTGAGGATGCCGCTGCCCAGCAACTGCTTGCGGATCACGCTTTCGGCATTGCCCCGAAACAGCACGCCGTGCGGCAAGATGCAGGCGGCTTTGCCGGTGGCCTTCATGCTGCGGATGATGTGCAGCAGGTAGGCGTAGTCGCCCTGTTTGGCGGGGGGCTCGCCCCAGGTGAAGCGCTGGTAGGGGTCAGTGGCTGGGCTCAAGCCGGTGCTCCAGGCCTTGTCGCTGAAGGGCGGGTTGGCCACCACGTAGTCGTAGGTGCGCAGTTGTTCGCCGTCTTTGAACTTCGGGCTGGCCAGGGTGTTGCCGCTCAGGATGTTGGCCGTGGGGAAGTCGTGCAGGATCATGTTCATGCGCGCCAGGCCGGCGGTGGTCACGTCCTTCTCTTGGCCCTCTAACGTGATCTTGTTGCCTGCCTCGGCGGCCACCTTCAGCAGCAGCGAGCCTGATCCGCAGGTCGGGTCGTAAGCGGTGGTGCTGGCGCGGGTGTTGGCGGGCGAAATGCCAATGACTTTGGCGATCACGCGGCTCACTTCAGAGGGCGTGTAGAACTGGCCTTTGCTCTTGCCGCTCTCAGTGGCGAAGTGGCGCATGAGGTATTCATACGCATCGCCCAAAATATCATCGTGCTCAGCGCGGTTTTGCGAGAAATCCAGTTCGGGCTTTTGGAAGATGCTGACCAGGTTGCTCAGGCGCTCTACCTTCTCAGCGCCGGTGCCGAGCTTCTCGGGGTCATTGAAGTTGGGGAAGTCGCTGCGGGCCAGGCGGCTGTTGGCGTCGATCAGCGGCTGGATGATGTCGGTGTTGATCTTGTCGCCAATGTCGGCCTTGCCCTTGAGGGCGATCATGTCCTTGAAGCTGGCGCCAGGGGGGATGACCACAGGCGGGGCGAAGTCATCCGAGTCAGCGTATTTGTCGCTGATGTACTTGATGAACAGCATGAACAAGACATAGTCCTTGTACTGGCTGGCATCCATGCCGCCGCGCAGTTCATCGCAGCTGGCCCACAGGGATGAATACAGATCGGATTTTTTGATGGCCATGGGCGAGGTCGTGTCTGCGGGTATCGCGAAGCGTTTGGGTATTATTTCAGCGGGCGAGCTTCCTGCGGCTGCTGAAATCTCTGCTGTGCTTTTTTGGTGATCGACTTGACCTCGTGTGTCAGGTGCTCTGCGAAGGTTTGGCTGCTGTGAGTCAGCAAAGGTGACATTTCATCCACGGCTTGATCGATGGCGGCAGGAACCTTGGCCGCCACATCGTCTGCAACCGTCTGCAGATACCGGGGCTTCATGCCCAGTTGCAGGGCCAGGCCTTGCAGGTGCGCGTGGCCCATCTGGCCTGGCAACACTTCGCCGCCCACGTTGAAGGCGAACTCTTTGGACAGCCCTGGGTAGATGCGCGTGCACATCAGGTCATAGAAGGGCGTGAGGCGCACGCCCTGGCCAGGCAAGGCGTACAACGACAGGTTCTTGGCGTGGCTGTCGTTGTTGCCCACGCAGATGTTGAAGAACACCCATTGCACCAAGGCTTGCAAGTCCAGGGCTGCCCGTGAGCTGTGCTCGCGGATCAGTCCGGCGCAGGCTTGCAGCCCGGGTCCGCCTTCCTTCTCATACTTCTTTTCAGACACGGTCCCCGCCAACTGGCACAGGTCGTACTGGATGACGCGGCTCAAGCCGCCATCATCTCTGCGAAGCCGGTCAAAGCGCTCAACCACGCAGGCCCTGGTCAGTGGCTCATAAAAGACGTCGGCTGTTCTGAGCCCACAGTGCTTGGCCGTGCGCATGATGATGGCCTCGTTGACTGCGCTGTCTCGCACCTTGGCCAGCCGGCGGATGTCGGGTTTGAGGATGTGGGTGGACGGCGCGTGCCCCTTGGGCAGCATGGGTTGGCCGTCGAAGATGGCGATGGTCGCCTTGTCTTGAGCACCAGCCAGCGAGATGCGGGCGTCCTCACCTTGAACCTGAATGGCTGCGGCCGATTTGGATTTCAGGATGTTGGCCAGGGCCTGCCAACTGGTGGGCTCGTATTGCGGCGGCTGCGGGTGTTGGCCCTGGGGCAGCATCACGTAGGCACCGGCCGTGTCGCCCGCCACGGCTTGCAGCAGCGCGAACAGCGTGGACGCCTTGCGCTGAGCCGAGAGGTAAGTGCGTACCTCGCCCTCGGGAAGCAGATTCTCGAAGAAGGCCTGCACCTGGGGTTCGACCAGGCGCCCCGGCTTCAGGGCGATGCTGGACAAGGGGAAGGGACCAGCCGGCTGTTGCCTGCCCAGCCAGGTCGGCGCGTATTCGAAGCTCAATGGCTCGGTGTCGAAGACGGTGCCGATCAGCTCATCGCCATAGAAGACGTCCAGCGCGGTGACGCGTTCCATCACAGCGTCCTGGAGGTCTTGGGCTGGATCACGACTTCCAGACCGAGGATGTCCAGCAGGTCGAGCACCTTCTGAAGTTGCACGGTGGGCTTGCCGTTTTCCACGTCGACGATCAAACGGTTGCCGGTGTTGGCCAGGCCTGCGACATCGAGTTGGCGCAGGTTCATGCCGTTGCGCTGCCGCTTGACCATCTGACCGACGTCCAGCGCGGTACGGACCACATGCGGTGTCTGGTCTTGCAGAGGTGTGTCGGTTGTGGTGTCCATGGGCTGGCCCTTAAATTACCGTTGGGTAATTCTAGGCGGATCGCACATGTGCGACAAGAGCTTTGTTACCGATCGGTAATCTTCCTGGAAAATCGAGGGCAGATCAATGAATAATGACCGATCGGTAACGGCATCGCTGTTTGGCGACCACATCATTGTGGCAGCTCAAGGTCATCAAGGCGCGTGGCCTGGCCGAGGCGGTCGAGGTGTTGGAGGACCTCTGGTCTCTGACACTTTTCCGACAGTTACCCCGGGAAACACCGGTGTGCTGAGGCCTAAAATCCCATGCTAAATTGTTGATTTATCGCTGTTTTCAGTGTCCCTCGCAGTCGGAAATGGCGCTCCGAAGGCAAGGGTTGCTGGTTCGATCCCAGCCGGGCGCACCAATTGATTTGCCTCAGTCACCCTGTGTTCCTCAGGGCCGAAGCCACCCCATTGATCGACAAGTGAATGCCGCGCTGCAGGCGTTGCTGCGGGCTTTCGTCTGCCGCGACATCGGTGCGAGGTTCGGCGCTGCCTGCCTTGCGGTGGCGGCGCATCAGCTCGACCTGCAAGTGGTTCAGAGGGTCGACATAAGGGAAGCGATAAGCCAGGATGCCCGCCAGCTCGGGTTGGGTCGCCAGCCGGCCTTGGGTGCCGGTGATGCGGTTGAGCATCTCGTTGGCGCGATGCCATTCAGCCTCGATGGCACCAAAGAGTTTTTTGCCTTGGCGCTTGTCTTCCATCAGCGCGACGTAGCGGGCGGCAATGGCCAAATCGCTCTTGGCCAGCACCATGTCCATGTTCGACAGCAGCGTGCGGAAGAAGGGCCACTGCTTGTACATGCGCTGCAGGCGCTCCAGCTGGGCGGCCTCGGTGGTGCCAGCTTGTTTGAGAAACGCCTGCATGGCCGAGCCCAGCCCGAACCAGCCCGGCAGGGCCACTCGGCACTGGCCCCAGGAGAAGCCCCAAGGAATGGCGCGCAGGTCTTCGATGCGGCGCGTGGCCTTGCGTGAAGCGGGGCGCGAGCCGATGTTGAGCTCGGCGATCTCACGGATGGGCGTGGTCGCAAAGAAGTAGTCGGCAAAGCCGGGGGTGTCGTAGACCAGGGCGCGGTAGGCGGCCATGTTGGCGTCTGACAAAAAGCTCGCGGCTTCCAGGAAGGCCTGTGGCACGCCGCGTGTGGGCTTGAGCAGGCTGGCCTCCAGCGTCGCAGCCACCAGGGTCTCGAGGTGCTTGCGGCCGACCTCGGGGTTGGCGTATTTCGAGGCGATGACTTCGCCTTGTTCGGTCAGGCGGATCTGGCCATTCACCGTACCAGCCGGTTGCGCCAGGATGGCCTGGTAAGAGGGGCCGCCGCCCCGGCCCACGGTGCCGCCCCGGCCATGGAACAAGCGCAGGCGGATGCCGTGCTGGGCTTGCAGGCCTGCGAAGCAATCGACCAGGGCGAGCTCGGCGCGGTAGAGCTCCCAGTTGCTGGTGAAGTAGCCGCCATCCTTGTTGCTGTCGCTGTAGCCCAGCATGATGTCTTGTTCGGCGCCTGATTGTTTGACCAAGTCGGTCACGCCGGGCACCTCGTAGTAGCCCTGGATGATGCCGGGCGCATTGCGCAGGTCGGCAATGGTCTCGAACAAGGGCGAGACGATCAAGCCCGCCGTGGCTTGGGGCTGGCCGAGCGTGCCCTTCATCAGGCCGCATTCCTTTTGCAGCAGCAACACTTCCAGCAGGTCGCTCACCGTTTCGGTGTGGCTGATGATGTAGTGGCGCAAGGCCGTGTGGCCGTAGCGTTCACGGGCCACACGCGCGGCTTCGAACACGCCCAGCTCTTTCACGGCCAGCTCGCTGTAGTCGGCCGAGGGCACACG
>JBEANX010000268.1:0-2965 GCA_041165245.1 Pseudomonadota bacterium | reverse complement strand
TCGAGCAGCTTGGCAAAGGCCCGCATCAGCTTGGCGATGTCGTCAAAGTGCAGGCCGGTGGTGGGCTCGTCAAACATGAAGAGCGTGCCTTTGCGCGCCACGCGCTGGCCGGTCTTGCTGGCTTGCTGGGCGGTCTCCACCAGGTGGCCGGCCAGCTTGAGTCGCTGAGCCTCGCCGCCTGAGAGCGTGGGCACGGGCTGGCCCAGCTTCACGTAGTCCAGGCCCACGTCGGACAGGGGCTGCAGGGCGCGCACCACGTCCACGTCTTGCGCAAAGAGCTTGAGCGCCTCGGCCACGGTGAGCTCCAGCACATCCGAGATGCTGAGCTTGCGCGTGCCACGCTCGATGGTGACTTCGCGCACCTCGGCCCGAAAGCGCGTGCCATCGCAATCGGGGCAACGCAAGTAGACGTCGCTGAGAAACTGCATCTCGACGTGCTCGAAGCCCGAGCCGCCGCAGGTGGCGCAGCGGCCCGTGCCCGCGTTGAAGCTGAAGGTGCCGGCCGTGTACTTGCGTTCACGCGCCAGGGGCGTCACGGCAAACAGCGTGCGCACCGCATCGAAAGCGCCCACATAGCTGGCCGGGTTGGAGCGGGCCGTCTTGCCGATGGGTGACTGGTCGACAAAGTTGACTGCGCTGAGCCAGTCGGCGCCCAGCAGGTCGTCGTGCTCGCCAGGGCTCTCGGTGGCCTGGCCAAAGTGGCGCAGCAGGGCCGGGTGCAGGATGTCCTGGATCAGCGTGGACTTGCCCGAGCCACTCACGCCGGTCACGCCCACCAGGCGCTGCAGCGGGAAGTCGATGTTCAGGTTTTTGAGGTTGTGCTGACGCGCGCCTTGCAGGATCAGCCGGGGCGTGCTTTCTTCAACCTTGCGGCGCAGGCCCATGCCGATGGTGCGGCGCGCGCCCAGGTAGGCGCCCGTGAGGGTCTCGGCGTTCTTGAGGTCCTCGGGTGTGCCGTCAAACACGATGCGGCCGCCCTGGTGGCCAGGGCCGGGGCCGAGGTCGATGATGCGATCAGCGGCCAGCATCACGGCTGGGTCGTGCTCGACCACCACCAGGGTGTTGCCCGCATCGACCAGGCGCTGCATGGCCACGTTGATGCGGTCCATGTCGCGCGGATGCAGGCCGATGCTGGGCTCGTCCAGCACAAACAGGGTGTTGACCAGCGAGGTGCCCAGGGCCGTGGTCAGGTTGATGCGTTGCACCTCGCCGCCACTGAGGGTGCGGCTCTGGCGGTCGAGGGTGAGGTAGCCCAGGCCCACATCGACCAGGTATTTCAGGCGTGTGCGGATTTCGTCGAGCAGCAGCTTGAGGGCTTCGTCGTGGCCACGGCTGGGCAGGGTCACAAAGGCAAAGAAGCGCTGCAGCTCCTTGATGGGCAGCAGCATCACATCGTGCAGGTTCAGGCCGGGCAGGGCTTGCAGCACCTCGCGGCTGAAGGCGGCGCCTTTGGGAAGGGTGCGCAGCTCGGGCGCCAGCACGGCATCGGCATCTGGCTTGCTGCCCAGGCGCCAGAGCAGCGACTCGATCTGCAGGCGCGCGCCATCGCAATGCGGGCAGGTGGTGTAGCTGCGGTATTTGGACAGCAACACCCGGATGTGCATCTTGTAGGCCTTGGTCTCCAGGTACTCAAAGAAGCGCGTGAGGCCATACCACTGCTTGTTCCAATTGCCTTTGTAGTCGGGGTCGCCGTGGATGACCCAGTGCTTGTGCTCGGGCAGCAGCTGCGACCAGGCGGTGTCTCGGGGGATGCCAGCCGTGCCTGCGTATTTGACCAGGTCGGTCTGGATCTCTGCCCAGGCCGGGGTCTGGATGGTCTTGACCGCGCCATTGCGCAAGGTGAGCTTGCCATCAGGGATCACCAAGCCCCAGTCGACCCCGATGACGCGACCAAAGCCCCGGCAATGCGGGCAGGCGCCAGAGGCCGAGTTGAAGGAGAACATGCCCGGCGTGGGCGTGCTGTAGCGGCGGCCGCTGTCGGGGCAATGCAGGCCGCTGGAGAAGCGCCAGAGTTCAGGCTTGCCTTCGGCCTCTTCGGGCAAGGCATAGACGGTGATGTGGCCGCTGCCGCGCTTGAAGGCCACTTCCAGGCCTTCCATGACGCGGGGGCGGTCGAGGTCAGCGCCCGTGGGGTCGGCGCCGATGCGCAGGCGGTCGGCCACGACGTCGAGCACCAGGCGGTCTTCGGGTTGGGCTTCAGCTTTGACCTTGCTTTTGCTTGCCGTTTTGGCCGCCGTCTTGCTGGCCGCCTTGGCCTTGCCCTCCGTGGCCTCGACCTTGGCGGGGGCCTTGCCTTGCACCACGCGCTGCGCATGGATGCGCGAGAAGCCGCTGGCCGACAGCCACTCCTGCATTTGCTCGGGCGAGGTGTTGGCGGGCAGCTCGGCACCGAAGGTGATGACCACTCGGCGGCCACCGGGTGTGGCGGCACAGCGTGCCAACAGCGCGTCAAAGACCGAGCTGGGGCTGTCTTCATGCACCGGTTTGCCGGTGTCCTGGTCAAACAACTGGCCGGCGCGTGCGAAGAGCAGCTTGAGGTGGTCGTTCAGCTCCGTCATGGTGCCCACGGTGGAGCGGGAGGTTCGCACCGGGTTGCTCTGGTCGATCGCAATGGCCGGGGGCACGCCTTCGACCTTGTCCACCAGGGGGCGGTCCATGCGGTCCAGGAACTGGCGGGCATAGGCGCTGAAGGTCTCGACATAGCGCCGCTGGCCCTCGGCATAGAGCGTGTCGAAGACCAGGCTCGATTTGCCCGAACCACTCGGCCCCGTCACCACCGTCATCTCGCCGGTGCGAATGTCGAGGTCGAGGTTTTTGAGGTTGTGCTGGCGGGCGCCGCGGATGCGGATCAGGCCGCTCATGGCGGGCTCCAGTGGCAAGGGCCGAACATTCTAGAGACAAGAAAAAAGGGCGCACCGAAGGCGCGCCCTTTTTCCGCAGCGAAGAGAAGCAATCAGCCCATCAG
>JBEANX010000267.1:0-3669 GCA_041165245.1 Pseudomonadota bacterium | reverse complement strand
CCTGCCAGCCCCGCTGATCTGATGTTGCGCATGGCCAACCACATGGTGGACAGCTACCTGGACCTGCGCCGTTTGCTGACCCGCCAGCTCGGTTACCTGCAGCAGGAACTGCTGAACCCGCGCAGTCGTTTTGACGACTGGAGCATGCTGCTGGATTCCCGCAACGCGCTGCACATGCTGGAAGACACCTGCGAAGACCAGCGCAGCGCCGTGCAGGAATGGATCGACGCGCTGGACGAATGGCCCACACCCGCCGACCCACTGGCGGCCCGCGACCGCGAGTTGTTGCGCGTTCGCTCGCGCGACGTTCACGAACACATCGAGCGCGTGCTGGGCCATGTGCGCCGGCTGGAAAGCTCAGCCGAAGGTGCGGTGCAGATGCACTTTTCAGCGCAGGGCAGCCGCACCAACGACATCATGCGCACGCTCACCGTGCTCACGGCCGTCTTCCTGCCGCTGAACCTGATCACCGGCATCTTCGGCATGAACTTCGACGCCCTGCCCTTGATCCACAACGGCGTGGGCTTCTGGGTGGCGCTGGGCCTGATGAGCTGCGTGGTGCTGGGCCTGGTGTGGTGGTTCAGGCGCCAGCGTTACCTCGGTGAATGAGGGCGTGGTTCAGTTGGGTGATTGAGCCGGGCGGGCCCACTCAGCCCAGGTTGTCCTGAACAAAGCCCCAATCGACGAGCTTGTCGGTCACGGCATTGATGTGGTCGACGCGGCGGTTTTGATAGTCGAGGTAGTAGGCGTGCTCCCAGACATCCAGGGCCAGCAAAGGCTTGGCGCCGGCCGTCAACGGGCTGTCAGCGCCCGCGGTTCGGGTGACTTTGAGCTTGCCCTCTTGGAGCACCAGCCAGACCCAGCCACTGCCAAATTGGGCCCCTGCGGCCTGGGCCAGCTCTTTCTTGAGGGCGTCGACCGAAGCGAATGACTGCTCGATCTTTTCCTTCAAGGCCGCCGGTGGCTCGCCGCCGCCTTTGGCCTTGAGGCCCTTCCAGTAAAAGCTGTGGTTCCACACCTGGCCCGCGTTGTTGAACAAGGCGGCCTTGGCGGGCTGACCTGCGCTGCTGGTGATCAAACTCTCCAGGCTTTGCTCGGCCTGAGGCGTGTCTTTGATGAGCTTGACCAGGTTGTCAAAGTAAGTTTTGTGATGCTTGCCGTAGTGAAAGCCCAAGGTCTGGGCCGAGATCACGGGCTCCAGCGCCTGGTCGCCATAGGGCAAGGCGGGCAAGGTCGTGGCCGACGATGCGCGCACCGCCGAAGGCCACAAGCTGCTGCCGGCCGCCAGGGCCAGCCCCGCGCGGGAGGCCGTGGTCAAGAAGTGCCGGCGGCTGGCGTTGGCATCGACGTCGGTGAAAAAGCGCATGGGAGCTCCTGAAAGTTTTGGGTGTTCAGGGCCCTGTGCCACTCAAAGCACCCGCCCTGCTTGGCAAAGCCAAGCCCTCATGCTCGCGCCCGCCTTGGGCGGCGTCCATCCCTAGTTTTCAGGCGGGGCGGCTTGAAGCGGCCAGCACCTCACGCGCCAGGCACAGGTCGTCCCAGGACATGGCCTTGTGCGCAGGGTTGCGCAGCAAATAAGCCGGGTGGTAAGTGACGATCACAGGCACGCCCGCGTACGCGTGCACCTTGCCGCGCAGCTTGCCGATGGGCTCGCTGGATTTGAGCAGCGAGTCGACCGCAAAGCGCCCCATGGCCAAGATCACCTTGGGCTGCACCAGCTGAACTTGGCGCAGCAAATAAGGCTCGCACTGGGCGACCTCTTCCGGCAGCGGGTTGCGGTTGCCCGGCGGGCGGCATTTGATGACGTTGGCAATGAAGGGCTGCTTCTCAGGCGCGGCCTCGGCACGGCCCAGGCCCACGGCCTGCAGCATGCGGTCGAGCAGCTGGCCAGAGCGGCCCACGAAGGGCTCGCCTTGGCGGTCCTCCTCCTCTGTGGGAGGGTCACCCACGATCATCCAGTGGGCTTGGGGGTGACCCACACCAAACACGGTCTGGCCACGCTTTTCGCACAGGGTGCAGGCCTGGCAGCTGGCCACGGCCTCGCGCAGGGCGGGCCAAGTCATGGTGTCGATGCCTGCCGGGCGCGGGCCCAAAACGACCGCAGGGCGAGCCTCGGGCGCTGGGGCTGCACCCGGCCTGGCAGAGCGAGGGCTGTCGGGGCGCGGGGGGTCAGAGCGCGGTGCCTCTTGGCGGGCCGGCGCTGGCGCCACGGCAGGTGGGCTGCCGGGTGTCGCGGCACCAGCGGGCAGGGCCCCCGTCACCGAGCGGGCCTGGGCGGCTGCCACCTGCTCGACAGCAGCGGGCGCCAAAGCCTGCACCGACACCGGGCCCATGGCCTGGCGCACCGCAGGCGCGGCGGGCTCAGCCTCAGGCGAGACGGGCCAGAAGTGCTGCACGCCGATCTCGCGCAGCATGGCGAGCTGGCGCTCAGACCAGCGGGCTGTCAAGGCGCACCTCCCGCTTCATCACGACGGCATCTTCCCGGCCCTCGGGCGTGGGGTAGTAGTTCTTGCGCAAGCCCACGGCCGCATAACCATGGCGCTCGTAAACCGCTTTGGCGCGGGCGTTGCTGGGCCGCACCTCCAGCCAGATGGTGGCCAGCCGGTGCGCGTGGCACAGCGAGACCAGCTGGTGCAGCATGTGCCCACCCAGGCCTTGCCCGTGCAGGGATTGATCGACCGCGATGTTCAGCAAGTGAAGCTCGTCCACGCCGAACATGGCCACACACACGCCCCACACCTGCTTGTCGGGGCCGACCACCACGCGCACCCAGTAGCCGCTGGCCAAGGAAGATCGGTAGTTGTCGTCGCTCCAGGCGTGCGAGGGGTGCATGCAGGCGGCTTGCTCCATGGCCAGCACGGCGGGGATGTCGTCGCGCGTCATGGGGCGCAAGGCCGGCCAGGTGCTGGGCTTGGCGGAGGCGGAGGTGGGCACGTTCTGCGCGGTCATGACAGGCAAAACAAGCATCAAGCGCCCGAGGCCGCGCGGGAGGCCTGGCGATCCGTGGCGCTTTCAGACGTGCGTTCAGCCGCGCGTTCTGCCGTGGTTTGGGCCACCTTGTCGCGCACATACAGGGGCAGGGCCAAGGCGGCGTCCAGGGTGTCGCATCGGGCCCAGGCTTGCTGGGCCAGCAAGGCCAAGGCCAAACCATCGGGCTGGGCGGCAGGAGCCAGCAGGGCGCCTTGCGCTTGCAAAGACTCTGCGTGCGCCGGGTAGGCCAGCAAGGCGCTGCCCGCGGCCAGGGTGATGTGGCAGGCATCGATCTGGGCCTGCCAGTGGCTGAGCGGCCACAAGACAGGCGCCTGCGTTTGCCGCCAGACGCCGTCAACCCAGGTGTAGGCCGCGGCATAGACCTCGCTCATGCGGGCATCTTGCAGCACCCACAGGGGGCCAGCCCCGTTGGACAGGGCCTGGGCGATGGCGGGCTGTTGGCGGCGAGCCGATTCAGCCACGGCCATGAGGGTGTCGATCGCGATCACGGGCAGATTCAAACCCAAGGCCAGGCCTTGGGCGATGGCGCAGGCCGTGCGCAAACCCGTGAAGGCGCCGGGCCCCTGCCCGAAGGCAATGGCTTGCACCGCCGGCCAGCCTGTGCCTGCGGCGGCCAGCATGGCCTGCAGGCCGGGCAGCGTGGTGGCCGAGGCCTGAGCCGCGCCGCCCAAGGCCTGC
>JBEANX010000266.1:0-5217 GCA_041165245.1 Pseudomonadota bacterium | reverse complement strand
GCAGCAGGTGGCCGAGCCAGATGGTCATCATGCCGCGCTCGGGGAAGCCCACGCCGAAGGCGTAGTCAGTCCAGCGCTGCACCGACACCAGCATCAGAAGCAGCGACAAGCCGATGATGACTTCGGGCATGACGAGCGGCAGCGTGGTCGCGCCTGGCCCCGAAAGGAAAGCAGCGAGCACCACGTCATCGAGCGAGAGCGTGAAGGTGAGCAGCCAGGCCGACATCAGCGCCTGCGAGATCATCGGCAGGGTGACCAGGAAAAACACCTCGCGCGGGCGGGCACCCAGGTTCAAGGCCGCCTCTTCGAGCTGCGGGTTGAGGTCTTGCAAGCGCGCCTGGATGACGACCGTGGCGTAGGCCATGCCCACCAGCAAATGCCCCATCCAGATGGTGACCAGGCCCCGCTCAGGGAAGCCCAACCAGCGCTGCAGCGACACCAGCATCAACAGCAGCGACAAGCCCACGATCACCTCAGGCATGACCAGCGGCGCGTTGATCATGCCCACCATGAGGGTGCGGCCCTTGAAACGCTTGTAGCGGCTCAAGGCCAGCGCGGCCAAGGTGCCCAGCACCACCGCGGCGCAAGCCGTGCAAAAGGCTATGCGCAATGAGAGCCACAAGCCATTGAGCACCTCGGTGTCAGCGGCCAGTTTGGCAAACCACTGCAGCGTGAAGCCGCCCCAGTGCGTGGGCAAGGGCGAATCGTTGAAGGAGTAAACCACCAGGGCCACGATGGGCAGGTATAAAAAGCCAAAGCTGCCCAGCAACCAGGCCTTGCTGAGCCACTGGCCCTGGCGCTGCCAGCCGGGCGCCTTCGTGGTGGGCCTGGCGCTCATCGGCGGTCCTCCTGCGCATCGGCCTGAGCCTTGTTGAACAAGGCCAGTGGCACCAGGATCAGCAGCACCATCACCACGGCCACGGCGGAGGCCATGGGCCAGTCGTTGTTGGAGAAGAACTCGTCCCACAGCACGCGGCCGATCATCAAAGTCTGCGGGCCGCCCAGCAGCTCAGGAATCACGTATTCGCCCACGCAGGGAATGAACACCAGCATCGATCCGGCCACGATGCCCGCCTTGGACATGGGCACCGTCACCGTCCAGAAGGCCACCCAGGGCGTGGCACCCAGGTCATGCGCGGCCTCCAGCAGGCGCAGGTCCATCTTGGAGAGGTTGCTGTACAGCGGCAGCACCATGAACGGCAGGTAGGTGTAGACCATGCCCAGCACCAGCGAGAACGGTGTGTTCAGGTATTGCCCGGGGCCAGGGATGAAGCCCGCAGCCGCCAACACATGCCCGATGCCCAAGGCATTGAGCGCCGAGGCCACCCAGCCACCGTCAGACAACAAGCCCTTCCAGGCATACACACGCAGCAGGAATGAGGTCCAAAAGGGCAGCATCACCATCATCAACAAAGCGGGCTGAACGGCCTTGTCGCTGCGGGCCATGAAATAGGCAAAGGGGTAGCCCACCAAGAGGCACAGGGCCGTGGTGATGGCCGCGTACTTCACGCTGGCGAGGTAGGTCTTGAAGTACAGGTCGTCTTGCGTGATGAAGAGGTAATTGCTCAGCTTGAGCTTGAGCGTGATCACGCCATCTGCCCAGGTGATCAGGTCCTGGAAGGTGACGGTCTCCATCTCCGACACGCTGATCTTGAGCACGATCAGGAAGGGCAGCATGAAGAACAGCAGCAGCCATGCGTATGGCGTGCCGATCAGTGCGCGTTCAGACCATTTCATGGGCGTGCCTTGCTGCGCGCTCAAGAGGTCAGCACCACAGGCGCGGTGGGTGACCACCAGGCCCAGGCGGTGTCGCCCCAGGTCAGCGCGTCCTGGGGGTGGCGCTCGGTGTTGCTCTGGCTCACCTTGAGCATGGCACCACTGGGCAGCTGCAGCCGATACACGGTGTGGCTGCCCATGTAGGACATGTCTTTGACCACGCCTTGCACCTGGTTCATGGGCGCATGTGCTTGGCCGTCGGCTGGGGTGGGCGCTTGGCGGGAGATGCGGATTTTCTCGGGGCGCAGGGCCACACTTGCGGCCATGCCCTCATGCCCGGAGATGCCGTGGCCCACGCGAATGCGCACGCCCTCACAGGCGATCTCGGCATGGTCGGGCGCGTCGCCGGCCAGGATGCCGTCCATCAGGTTCACATTGCCGATGAAGTCAGCCACGAAGCGCGTGGCGGGCGTCTCGTAAATCTCACG
Organism: Pseudomonadota bacterium; assembly: GCA_041165245.1. Classification (GTDB taxonomy): domain Bacteria; phylum Pseudomonadota; class Gammaproteobacteria; order Burkholderiales; family Burkholderiaceae_C; genus Aquabacterium. The sequence goes on along the minus strand of JBEANX010000266.1, from coordinate 3,013 downwards.
CGGCGTGCCCACCTGCAAGATGCGCCCCTCGCTCATGACGCCGATGCGGCTGGCCATGGTCATGGCCTCTTCCTGATCGTGGGTGACCATCACCACCGTCACACCCACGCTTTCGATGATGTTGACCAGCTCGATCTGGGTTTCTTCGCGCAGCTTTTTGTCGAGCGCGCCCAGAGGCTCATCGAGCAGGAGCAACTTGGGCTGGCGCGCCAAGCTGCGGGCCAGGGCCACACGCTGCTGCTGCCCGCCAGACAGCTGGTGCGGCTTGCGTTGGGCGAACTTGTTCAACTGCACCAGCTTGAGCATGGCCTCCACACGCTCGGCCAAGGGGCCACGCGCCATGCCTTGGCGCTTGAGGCCAAAGGCGATGTTGTCCCACACCGTGAGGTGCGGAAAGAGCGCGTAGCTCTGGAACATCATGTTCAAGGGCCGCTCGTTGGGCGCGAGGCGCACCAGGTCTTGCCCACCCAGGGTGATGCCGCCTGAGGTGGGCGTCTCAAAGCCCGCCAGCATGCGCAGCAAGGTGGTTTTGCCGCAGCCGCTGGAGCCGAGCAGGGCAAAGATCTCGCCTTGCGCGATGTGCAGCGACACGTTGTCGACCGCGCGGTGGCTCGCACCCCCGCTGCTGCCACCAAACACCTTGGTGACCTGGTCGATGGCGAGGTAGCCCTCGCCCTGAGGCAACACCGCCGTCATCACAGGCCCGTCTTGAACGAGGTGTAGATGCGCGTCATCTGGCGTCGGATGTCGTTGTTCAGGGCCTCGGGCTGGGCCATCTTGGCCATGGCGGCCTCGGGTGGGTACACGGCCGGGTCGTTGGCGATCTCAGGCTTGATCAGCTTGCGCGAGGCCGCATTGGGGTTGGCGTAGAACACCTTGTTGGTCAAGCTGGCGTGCACCTCGGGGCGCATGATGTAGTTGATCCACTTGTGGGCGTTCTCGGGGTGGGGCGCATCGGCCGGGATCACCATGGTGTCCATGAAGATCACGCCGCCTGTCTTGGCTGTGAGGGTCTGGATGTTCTCGCCCGTCTTGCCCTCGATGGCGCGGTTCTTGGCGATGTTGATGTCGCCCGAATAGCCAAAGGCCAGGCAGATCGAGCCATTGGCCATGTCGTTGATGTAGCCCGACGAGCTGAACAGCGTCACATAGGGGCGGATGGCCTTGAGCAGCGCAGGCACGGCTTGGTAATCAGCGATGTTCTTGCTGTAGGCACTCTTGCCCAGGTAGTGCAGCGACGCGGGCACCACCTCGGTGGCTGAATCAAGCACCGAGACACCACAGCTTTTGAGCTTGCTCAGGTACTCGGGCTTGAAGAACAAGTCCCACACGTTGTCGGGCATGGGCGTGCCGCCCAGGGCGGCCTTGACCTTGTCCACATTGATGCCAATGGTGGTGTAACCCCACAGCCAGTTCACCATGTACTGGTTGCCAGGGTCGAGCCGGGCCAGCGAGGCCTGAAAGGCCGGGTCGAGGTTCTTGAGGTTGGGCAGCTTGGTTTTGTCGAGCTTTTGCAGCAAACCGCCGTCCGACTGCAGCTTGGCCCAATAGGAGGAAGGCACCACCACGTCGTAGCCCGTCTTGCCTGCGACCAGCTTGGCGTGCACGATCTCGTTGTTGTCAAAGACGTCGTAGCGCACCTTGATGCCGGTTTCTTTCTCGAAATCGGCGATCACATTGGGCGCGATGTAGTTGGACCAGTTGTAGACGTTGAGCACCTTTTCTTCTTCGGCCTGGGCCGAGCCGCAGGCCAGCACGGAGGTGGCCAAGGTGAGCTTCAAAGCAGTCTTCAAACGCATGGGTTTGTTCTCCGTGGAGGGTGACGGGTCATCTTGAGACCCTCATGGTCATCTTGCAAGATGCGGGCCCATTGGACGTTGCTTGGGCGCCGCAATTCAGTCGGGGGAAACGTGACGTTCTGGCGCCCGGCACGCGCTTCACACGTGCAGCAGCAAGTGCTCACGCTCCCACGGCGAGATCACCTTCATGAACTCGGCGTACTCCACCTCTTTGATCTCGGTGTAAACCGTGATGAAGTCCTGGCCCAGCACCTCGGCCAGGTCGACCTCGTCGCGCAGCAGGCTGAGCGCTTCGCCCAGGCTGCGGGGCAGCTCGTAGTCGCCCAGGTAGGCGTCGCCCCGGCACTCGGCGCGGGGTTCGATCTGTTTCATGATGCCCAAATAGCCGCAGGCCAAGGTCGCGGCCATGGCCACATAGGGGTTGGCGTCCGAGCCAATCACGCGGTTCTCGATGCGGCGCGCAGCGGGCGTGGCCACGGGTGATCGGATGCCCACGGTGCGGTTGTCGGTGCCCCACTGGATGTTGATGGGCGCTGCGTTGGAGCGCACCAGCCGGCGGTAGCTGTTCACGTAAGGCGCAAACAAAGCCATGGCGGCCGGCACATAGCGCTGCAAGCCGCCAATAAACCAGTAGAACGCCTTGGAGGGGCTGCCATCGGGGTTGCTGAAGATGTTCTTGCCGGTGGCCGTGTCCAGCACGCTCTGGTGGATGTGCATGGCGCTGCCCGGCTCATTGGCCATGGGCTTGGCCATGAAGGTGGCGTACATCTCATGCCGCAGCGCGGCCTCGCGGATGGTGCGCTTGAAGAAGAACACCTCGTCAGCCAGCCCCAGCGGGTGGTCGTGGAAGAAGTTGATCTCCATCTGGCCGGCGCCCACCTCGTGGATCAGGGTGTCCACGTTCAGGCCCATCTTTTCGCAGTACTCGTAGATGTCTTCAAACAGCGGGTCGAACTCGTTGACGGCGTCGATGCTATAGGCCTGGCGTGAAGTCTCGGCACGGCCCGAGCGGCCACGCGGTGGGCGCAGGGGGGTGTTCGGGTCCACGCTGCGCTCGATCAGGTAGAACTCCAGCTCTGGGGCCACCACGGGTGTCCAGCCTTGGGCTTCGTACAGGTTGCACACGCGGCGCAGCACCGATCGCGGGGCATATGGGATGAGCTTGCCCTCGCGGTCAAAGCAATCGTGGATGACCTGGGCCGTGGGGTCGGTGG
>JBEANX010000265.1:0-2970 GCA_041165245.1 Pseudomonadota bacterium | reverse complement strand
TGCGCCGGATGAAGCCCATGGTGTCCGGCACCGCCCTGACCACCTGGTGATGATCGAAGCAGGGCGCATCGTGGCCGTTCAGGCAGCCAGTTCGCCCCTGCCGGCCTCCTGGCTTGAGGTTCCCGTGGATGACCAACTTGGCCACCTGATCCTGCCGGGCTTCATCGACACCCATGTGCACTGCCCACAGCTGGATGTGATCGCCAGCTTTGGCACCGAGCTGCTGGATTGGCTCAACACCTACACCTTCCCGGCCGAGCGCTGTTATGTGGACCCGCTGGTGGCCCATGCAGGCGCCGAGCGCTTTCTCAAGGCGCTGTGGGCGCACGGCACGACCAGTGCGGTGGTCTTTCCCACGGTGCACAAGGTCAGCGCTGAAGCCCTGTTTGAAAAAGCCGCTGCCGTGCAGATGCGCATGATCACCGGCAAGGTGCTGATGGACCGCAATGCGCCTGATGGTCTGAGAGACGACGTGGATCAGGCCGAGCGCGATTGCGTGGATTTGATCCAACGCTGGCATGGCCGCGATCGCCAGGCCTTTGCCGTGACGGTGCGCTTTGCGCCCTGCAGCACGCCCGAGCAACTGGTCATGGCCGGGCGTCTGGCCCAGGGCCACGCCGGCGTTTACATGCAGACCCACGTGGCCGAGAATCGCGACGAGGTCCGCTGGGTGGCCGAACTCTTCCCCGACGCCCGCAGCTACCTCGATGTGTACGACCGCGACGGCCTGATTGGTCCCCGCGCCGTGTTGGCCCACGGCATCTGGCTGGACGACAACGACCGCGCCGTGTTGCGCGAGCATGGCGCGCAGATTGCCCACAGCCCCTCGTCCAACTTGTTTCTGGGCAGTGGCTTGTTCAACTGGCCACAGGCCGATGCAGCAGGCGTGGGCGTGAGCCTGGCCAGCGATGTGGGTGGCGGCACCAGCTTGTCGATGCTGCGCACCATGGCGGACGCCTACAAGATCCAGGCCCTGCAAGGCCACCGCCTCACGGCCTGGAAGGCGCTCTACACCGCCACGGCGGGCGCGGCCAGCCACCTGGGCTTGAGCGATGAGATCGGCCGCATCGAGCCCGGGCTCATGGCCGACCTGTGCGTCTGGAGCCTCACGGCCGACGACGTGGCCCGCCATCGCGACAGCCTGGCATCTTCCTTGCACGAACGTGTCTTTGCGTGGATGACCTTGGGCGATGATCGCAACCTGGTCGAGACGCTGGTGGCTGGGCAGACTCGATTTGCCCGGTCTCCATCACCTTGAAGCACCCGGACCACAACAAGTCACCGAGACACAGCCACTGCCCATGACCCATCGGCTCGAACTCCAACACATCACCAAGCAGTACCCGGCGGTGCGGGCCAATGACGATGTCAGCCTCACGGTCAAGCCCGGCGAGATCCACGCCGTGCTCGGCGAAAACGGCGCCGGCAAGTCCACCCTGATGAAGATCATCTTCGGTGCGGTCAAGCCCGATGCGGGGCAGATCCTGTTCAATGGTCAGCCGGTGGCGGTCAAGTCGCCCCAGGAGGCACGTGCCCTGGGCATCAGCATGGTGTTCCAGCATTTCTCGCTGTTCGACACGCTCACAGCGGCCGAGAACGTCTGGCTGGGGCTGGACAAGTCGCTCAGCCTGAGTGAAGTCACCGCCCGGATCACCGAGGTGTCCAAGGCCTATGGCCTGGAGGTTGACCCGGCCCGGCCCGTGCATTCGCTGAGTGTGGGCGAGCGCCAGCGGGTCGAGATCGTGCGGGCCTTGCTGACCAAGCCGCAGTTGCTGATCCTGGACGAGCCCACCTCGGTGCTCACGCCACAAGCCGTTGAAAAGCTCTTTGTGACCTTGCGCCAGCTGGCCGACCAGGGCTGCTCCATTCTGTACATCAGCCACAAGCTCGACGAGATCCGTGCCCTTTGCCACCGCTGCACCGTGCTGCGTGGCGGCAAGGTCACGGGTGAGGTCGACCCGCGGCAAGAGAGCAACGCCAGCCTGTCACGCCTGATGATCGGTGCCGAGCCGCCTGAGTTGCATCGGCAGGCGCCCACCTTGGGCGAAGTGGCCTTGCAAGTGCGCTCGCTCGATCTGGCCCGCACCGATCCCTTTGGCGTGAGCTTGCTGGGGGTCAGCCTCAGCTTGCGAGCCGGTGAAGTGTTGGGCATTGCAGGTGTGTCTGGCAACGGGCAGGGCGCCCTGATGGCCGCCCTCAGCGGCGAAGACCCTCGCGCCAAGCCTGGCAGCATCACCTTGTTTGGACAGGACATCAGCCGCTCTGGCCCCGCCAAGCGTCGCAAGCTGGGCCTGAACAGCGTGCCCGAAGAGCGCCTTGGGCGTGGCGCTGTGCCCACCATGAGCCTGGCGCAAAACACATTGCTCACCCGCGACAACGCGATCGGCCCGGGCGGCTGGTTGCGCGTGCATGGCATCAAGGCCATGGCGCAGGAGCTCATTGAGCGTTACAAGGTCAAGGCCGGTGGGCCGCAGGCCCTGGCCAAGAGCCTGTCTGGCGGCAATCTGCAGAAATTCATCATGGGCCGCGAGATCGATGCCCGCCCCAAGGTGCTCATCGTCTCGCAACCCACTTGGGGGGTGGACGTGGGCGCTGCGGCGCAGATCCGTGGCGAGTTGCTCAAGTTGCGCGACGCAGGTTGCGCCGTGCTGGTGGTCAGCGAGGAGCTGGACGAATTGTTTGAAGTCAGTGACCGGCTGATGGTGATGGCGCAAGGTCGCCTGTCACCCAGCATCGATGCGAAAGACGCCACCATCGAGCAGATCGGGGCGTGGATGAGCGGCCTTTGGCAAGCCAACACGGAAGACAAGAGCCAGGAGGCGGCCCATGTTCAAGCTTGAACCCCGCCCCGCGCCTTCCAAGGTGCTCAGCCTGGCCTCGCCCCTGATTGCGCTGTTGATCACCATCGTGGTGGGCATCGGCTTGTTCGTATCCCTGGGCAAGGACCCGCTGGCCGGCCTGCAGATGTTC
>JBEANX010000264.1:0-4789 GCA_041165245.1 Pseudomonadota bacterium | reverse complement strand
GAAGCCAGCCTCTCAAACGAGAGGCTGGCTTCGTTGTTTACGACTTTGGAAACAGTTCGGACCGCACCGCTCTCCTAGGAGAGTTGTTTACGACTTTATTTGCGTGTTTACGACTTTAATTGCCAACAACAGTAAGGGCCCGCAGGCCCTCTACTCACTCCACCGTCACACTTTTCGCGAGGTTCCGCGGCTTGTCCACATCCGTGCCCTTGGCACAGGCCGTGTGATACGCCAGCAATTGCAGCGGCACCACGTGCAAGATGGGGCTGAGCGCGCCATAGTGCTCAGGCAAGCGGATCACGTGGATGCCGGGCTCGGCCTGGATGTGGGTGTCGCCGTCGGCGCACACATACAGCTCGCCGCCACGGGCCTTGACCTCCTGCATGTTGCTCTTGAGCTTTTCCAGCAGGGCGTCATTGGGCGCCACCACCACCACAGGCATCTCGGCCGTGACCAGGGCCAGCGGGCCGTGCTTGAGTTCACCCGCCGGGTAGGCCTCAGCATGGATGTAGCTGATCTCTTTCAACTTCAAAGCACCTTCCAGCGCAATGGGGTAGTGCAGGCCACGGCCCAGGAACAAGGCGTTGTCCTTGCGGGCGAATGAATCGGCCCAAGCCATGATTTGCGGCTCCAGGGCCAGCACGCTTTGCAGCGCGGCAGGCAGGTGGCGCATGGCCTTGAGGTGCCCGGCCTCTTGCTCAGCGCTGAGCTTGCCCTTGGTCTTGGCCAAGGCCAGGGTCAGCAGGAACAAGCCGGCCAGCTGGGTGGTGAAAGCCTTGGTCGAAGCCACGCCAATTTCCACGCCCGCACGGGTCACATAGGCCAGCTCGCATTCGCGCACCATGGCAGAGGTGCTCACATTGCAGATGGTCAAGGTGTGCGTCATGCCCAGGCTGCGGGCGTGCTTGAGGGCGGCGATGGTGTCGGCCGTTTCACCCGACTGGCTGATGGTGACCACCAGCGTCGAGGGCACAGGCACGCTGTCGCGGTAGCGGTATTCGCTGGCCACTTCCACCGAGGTGGGGATCTGGGCAATGGACTCCAGCCAGTACTTGGCGGCGCTGCCCGAGTAATAGCTGGTGCCACAGGCCAAGATCAACACTCGGTCGATCTTGCTGAACACCTCAGCAGCCTGGGTGCCAAACAAGTCGGCCGTGATGCTTTGAACGCCTTCGAGCGTGTCGGCAATGGCGCGGGGCTGCTCGAAGATTTCCTTCTGCATGTAGTGCCGGTAAGGGCCCAGCTCCACGGCGCCGCTGTGGGCCGTGACGGTGCGCACGGGGCGCTCGCGCTCGCTCATGCGCACATGGTTGGCCACGCCATGGGCCACCTGCAGTTGTTCGATCCAATGGCGGCCAGGTTGCAGGTCGACCACGTCGCCCTCTTCCAGGTAGACGATCTGGTCGGTCACGCCGGCCAGGGCCATGGCGTCAGAGGCCAGGAAGCGCTCGTTGGGGTCCTGGCCGCCCACACCCATCACCAGGGGTGAGCCATGGCGGGCGCCCACCACGCGCTGTGGCTCGTCGCGGCAGAAAACGGCAATGGCGTAAGCACCCGTGAGGCGCTGGGTGGCGGCCTTCACGGCGGCAAACAGGTCGCCCTCATAGAGCTGGTCCACCAGGTGGGCAATGACTTCGGTGTCGGTCTGGCTCAAGAAGACATAACCTCGCGCTTGCAGCTCACGACGCAGCTCCTCGTGGTTCTCGATGATGCCGTTGTGGACCAGGGCGATGCGGCCTGGGCGGGTTGTGGGGGCGTCCACCCCTGGGCCGTGCGAGAAATGCGGGTGGGCGTTGTGCACCGCAGGCACGCCGTGGGTGGCCCAGCGGGTGTGGGCAATGCCCAAGTTGCTCTCGATGCCATCGGCCTGCACCTGCTCTTGCAACTCGGCCACGCGCGAGGTGCTGCGGGCGCGCTGGGCTTGGCCGTCTTTGAGCACGGCCACGCCGCAGGAGTCATAGCCACGGTATTCGAGGCGCTTGAGGCCTTCCACCAGAACGGGAACGATGTTGCGCGAACCAATGGCGCCGACGATGCCACACATGTGCCGAACTCCTTCAAAGGGGATGGCCCATGCTATCGGGGGCCTTCAGAAATAAAAAACCTCTTTTAGTAATATTTCGGATAAAAAAACCACCACACACACAGTGACGGAATAATGAATCAAAATAATGGCAAAGATGACTGAAACCACCAAACTTGACGACACCGATCTGGCCTTGCTGAACCTCTTGCAGGTCGATGCCAGCCTCTCGGTCGTCAAACTCGCCGAGGCCACAGGCCTGAGCGCCACCACCTGCCACCGCCGGCTCAAACGCCTGCAGGATGAAGGCTGGGTGGAGCGGCACGTGGCCCTCGTCTCGCGCGACAAGCTTCAAGCCGCCGGGTTGACGGGCCTGAGTGGCCTGATCGAGGTGACGCTGGAGCAGCAAACGCACGAGGCCATGTCCCGCTTTGAGCGCGCCGCCGTGGCCGACCCCTGGGTGGAGCAATGCTGGCAGGTCTCACCCGGGCCAGACTTCATGCTGGTGGTGGCCGTGCCTGACATGCCGGGCTACCAGTTGCTCAGCCAGCGCCTGTTCACCATGGCATTGGGCGTGCGCAATGTGCGCACCTTCTTTGCAGTCAAGCGGGCCAAGTTTGGCACCACGGTGCCGCTGCCAACTCAGGGCTTGGTCAAAGAGGGCTGAGACGCTGCTGGTGTGACGAGCGGAGCCGACAGGGCTGCCACTTGTTTGAGTGACAAGGGGGCGCCGTCCAGCGGGTGACGCAGTGGGGGCGCAACAGGGCGGATTGGCGGTGCAGGTGCAGGTGCAGGAGTCGTTGCGGGTACGGGTACGGGTGCGGGCGCAGAAGCACCAGGGCCTGTCACCACACGCTGCGCCTGCTTGATGTCGTCTTTGCGAAGCAGCATGAGGTTGGCCTCAGCCAAGGCCCGTGCCTCGGCCGCCAAGTCGCGGTTGGGGTTGGCTGCCTTGAATTGATCCGCCAGCATGCGGCCTGCAGCTTGCTCTTCGTTCTTGCTTTTTGACCACCAAAAAGCGGCCGCCAAAAGCACCACAAACAAAGCGCCACCCATTGGGATGAGGCGCTTGCGAGTGAACCAAAGGTTGATCGGTGCCTTGTCGCTGGTCAAGGGATCCCAACCCGCCTCAGCACCGTCCTTGAACGTGCTGTGCATGACTGAATCAGCAGACTCGGCTTTGCCACCTTGGCGGCGAGCCTTGGCTTGGTGCGATTCTGCAGAGGCGCCGAATGGTGCTGTGCGCTTGCGCTCGGCCAAGGCGGCGTCGTAGGCAGCACGAGAGACAGGGTCACACAGCACTTCATAGGCCGCATTGAGCGCGGCCATGTCTGTGTTCGAGCCGCTTGACTGACCATGGCGATCGGGATGGTGCTTCGCAGCCAAGGCCCGATACGACGCGCGGATGACCTCCAGCGGGGCATCTTGGCTGATTTTCAATCGCTCATAGTGATCCACCACCGAAGCTGCTCCCTGGGTTGACAACCCCGACATGGTAGCGGGGCTTGTGAACCTCAGGCCCCGCGTTTCACCTTGGTGTGCGCCAGCGTGGCTTGGAGCGGTGCTTCGCTGTGGCTCAAGCCTTGGGCTTTTTGGTCGGGCGGGTCCAGCCACTCAGGCTGACTTGTTTGGCACGCGCCACGGTGAGCTGCCCTGCCGGTGCGTCCTTGCCAATGGTGCTGCCGCCACCGATGGTCGCACCATCACCCAGGGTGATGGGCGCGATCAGCACACAGTTGGAGCCCACATGCACGTCGTTGCCGATCACGGTGCGGTGCTTGTTGGCGCCGTCGTAATTGGCTGTGATGCTGCCTGCGCCGTAGTTCACGCGCTCGCCCACGGTGGCGTCACCCAAGTAGGCCAGGTGGTTGGCCTTGGCGCCATCGGCCAGGGTGCTGTTCTTGACTTCGACGAAGTTGCCGATGTGCACTTCGCGGCCCAAGCGGGCGCCAGGGCGAAGTCGTGCAAAGGGGCCAATGAGCGAGCCTGCGCCCACGGTGGCGCCTTCTTTGTCACCATCGATGTGGGTGAAGGGGTGGATCACAGCACCCGCTTCGATCACCGCATTGCGGATCACGCAGTTCGCTCCAATGCGCACCTCGTCGCCCAGCACCACGCAGCCTTCGAACACGCAGTTCACGTCGATCTCGACATCGCGGCCCGCCTCGAGGGTGCCGCGTAAATCAAAGCGGGCGGGGTCAGCCAGGCGCACGCCAGCATCCATCAGACGCGTGGCCTGGGCCATCTGGTGGCGGCGCTCCAAGTCGGCCAGTTGAACGGGGCTGTTCACGCCCAGCACTTCGACCTCGTCACGCGGCTGGGCAGCCACCACACTCAGGCCGTCCGCCACGGCCTTGGCCACCACGTCGGTGAGGTAGTACTCGCCTTGTGCGTTGTGGTTCGTGAGGCCAGCCAGTGCCTGCTTGAGCCAGCGCGTGGGCGCCGCCATCATGCCGGTGTAAACCTCGCGGATGGCGCGTTGAGCATCGCTCGCGTCTTTGTGCTCGACGATGCCTTGGATGGCGCCGTCCACGCCACCCTCAGCCCAACCCTCACGCACGATGCGGCCATAGCCCGTGGCGTCTTGCAAGTCGATGGTCAACAAGGCCAAGCGCTCGCCGCTGCAAGCCTGCACCAGCTTTTGCGCGGTGGCCAGTTCGATCAAAGGCACATCGCCATTGAGGATCAGCGTGATGCCTTCATCGGGCAACACCGGAATGGCCTGCTGCACCGCGTGCCCCGTGCCCAGCTGGGGCTCCTGGCGCA
>JBEANX010000263.1:0-13997 GCA_041165245.1 Pseudomonadota bacterium | reverse complement strand
GGCATGGCTGGCGGGCAAGAGAGGGCGTCTCGCCAGAGCGGCGAAGGAGCATCCCGCCCAAAAGCTGAAAGCCCGGTGGCCCCTGCGGCGGCCGGGCTCAAAGTGGTGGCGGGCGCTGAGCCAAGCATGGCGGAGGTGCCCAGGCCTGTATCTGTACTGACATCGCCAGTGCAGAAGGCGATGCCCGAATCCGATCACGCCTCGCTGGCATCTACGCCAGCGACGTCACACCGGGCGCCTGAGTGTGCTGTCGGCGCTGCCAACTCGCGCCCGCTGCCGTCGGTGTTGGATGCATCGGTTGCCCCTGTTCGGTCGCCTGCAGCCCAAACAGGCACCCAGCCTCGTCAGGCTCAGGAGCCTGATCTCGGCCCCGAGCCACCGCCTTGGGACGATGTGCCCCCCTCTTCGGCTGAAAGCGATGCCAACACCTTGATGGACACATGGGGTGATGCTGAACCCCGTGAGCGAACCGAACACCAAGGGCGCCAACAGCGTGCTCATGAGCGCGTTCAGGAACCCATCGCACCTGGGAACAAGCCTTCGCCAACACCGCTCAGCGCTGGGCGTGGCGCTGCCGAAGCGTCCCCTGTGACCGCTGTCCCTGTGGTGCCGCGCACCGAGTTGGGCGACCGTTGGACCGATGTGGTCAAGCAGCTGAACGAGCGCGGCCTGGTCACTGCCCTGGTGCGTGAGCTTGCTTTTCAGGCCGAGTGCGTCGCCATTGAGGACGCGCCTGGCCGCACCGTGTGGCGCCTTCGTGTGGAGCGTGAGAACCTTCGCAGCGCAGCCCAGCAAGACAAGCTCACCCAGGCCCTGACCAAGCTTTTGGGCGGTGAGGTCGAGTTGCTGCTTGAGGCGGGCATTGGCCGCGACACACCCGCTTTGCGCGACCAGGCCGAACGCGCCAGCCGTCAGGCTTCGGCCGAAGTATTGATCCGCCAAGACCCGTTGGTCGACGCGCTCTTGCAGCATTTTCCGGGCTCACGCATTGTGGCGGGCTCGATCACGCCCATCTGATCTCTGATCGTCTCGCCGAGTGCCATGCCCTGAGGGCATCGGCCTGGGCGACAATCTCACCATTGGCTCCAACAAGGAAGACACCCATGCTCAAAGGACAACTCGCCGGCCTGATGAAACAGGCTCAGGCCATGCAAGACAACCTCAAGAAGGCCCAGGACGAACTGGGCCTGATCGAGGTGGAAGGCCAATCAGGCTCAGGCCTGGTCAAGGTCGTGATGACCTGCAAACATGAGGTCAAGCGCGTCACCATCGACCCCAGCTTGCTGGCCGATGACAAGGACATGCTGGAAGACTTGGTCGCCGCTGCGTTCAATGACGCAGCCCGCCGTGCCGAAGAAACGTCGACCTCCAAGATGTCCAAGTTGACAGCCGGCATGCCCATGCCTCCCGGCATGAAGCTGCCTTTCTGACCACCGCACCGCTCGCATGATCGATCCCGTTGTTCAGGCCCTCATCGAGGGCCTGCGTGTCTTGCCTGGCATCGGCCCGAAGTCAGCGCAACGCATGGCTTACCACCTGCTGCAGCATGACCGGGCGGCCGCGGTGAAGCTGGCCCAGGCACTTTTGCAGGCGGTCGATGAGATTGGCCATTGCGAGCGTTGCCATACTTTCAGCCGCGACCGCATCTGTGCGACTTGCCTGGACCCAGCGCGCGATGCACGCCAGCTGTGCGTGGTCGAAACCCCGGCGGACCAAGGTGCACTGGAGCGCACAGGCAGCTACCGCGGCTTGTATTTTGTGCTGGCTGGGGCCATCAGCCCATTGGACGGCATAGGCGTGCACGACATCGGCGTGAGCCCCTTGATGCGTCGCGCCGCCGATGGCGTGGTCGAAGAGGTGGTGTTGGCCACCAACTTCACGGCCGACGGAGAGGTCACGGCCCACATCCTGACCGAGCAACTCAAGATGCGCGGTTTGAAAGTTACGCGCTTGGCGCGTGGTGTGCCCGTGGGCAGCGAACTGGAGTTTGTGGACTTGGGCACCATTGCCCACGCCCTGATGGATCGCCGCTGAGTGATATGGCAGCCTGGCACTTTTGCAGGCCGCCACCGAGGCTGAAGACCACCGGGCCTTCAGCCTTTATGCGGGTTCAGTGAGCCGAAGCCACGCGGACCTTGCGTCCTGTGTTGGCTGGCTGTTGGCGCTTGCTGCTCGCGCTTGCGCGCGCTGCGGCCACCTTGCGGTCGTCGCGACTCGACTTGACGCTCTTGCTGGCTTTGCCAACGTTCTTGCTGCTGGCCAAACGGCTGTGTTTGCCGCGGGTGTCCTGGCGGCTCTCTTCTTCACGCTGGGCTTGGCGACCATGGCGGCCACGTGCGTTGCGAGGTGATTCGTCCTCGTCACGGCTGGCCACTGCGCGCGACGCATGGGCGCCCGCTTGCTTGCCAGGCACGAACACCACGATCTGCTGTCCACGCGAGAAGCGTGCGCCCTGGCCGATCTTGTTCCATTGCGCCACCTGTGCCGGCGCCAATTTGTAGCGTTTGGCAATGCTGGCCACGGTGTCGCGGCGGCCAGCACGCAGGGCCAGGCGCTTGACGGGCGGCACATCGGGCGCCAGGGCCATCATGGCGTTGTCGGCCACTTTGCCGGAGACATCTTCTTCGCGTGATTGAGAGCGTGGCACCAGCAGCGTCGAGCCCGCCTTGACCAGCATGCGCTGTGGGATGTGGTTGATGTCGCGCAAGCTGCCTTCGCTCATGCCGACTTGCTTGGCGGCTTCATTGGGGCGCATGGTGCGAGGCACCACCCAGGCCGTCCATGTGGCCAGGGGGCCGCGGTGCTTGGTGGTGTTGTGCACAAAGCGCGAAGCGTTGTCATAAGGCAGCAGCACCTGTGGTGTGCCAGCCGCCAGGATGACAGGCTTGTTCATCGAAGGGTTGAGCGCCTGGAAATCATTCAAAGGCATCTCGGCCAGCTTGGCGGCCAGGGCCACGTCCATGTCGCGCTGCAGGGGCACGCTCACAAAGTAAGGGTGGTTCTGGATGACAGGCAGGATCAGGCCATAGGTCTCAGGCCGGCCGATGATGTTGCGCACGGCGTGCAACTTGGGCACGTAGTTACGCGTCTCGGGCGGCATGTTCAGGCTGAGGTAATCGGTGGGCAGGCCCGCCGCCATGTTGCGCTTGATGGCCTTTTGCACATTGCCTTCGCCCCAGTTGTAGGCGGCCAGGGCCAGGTGCCAATCCCCAAACTGGCGGTGCAGGCGTTGCAGGTAGTCCATCGCGGCGCGGGTCGAGGCCAGCACGTCGCGGCGGTCGTCGCGAAACAGGTTCTGCTTGAGCAAGAAATCCTTGCCCGTGGCAGGCATGAACTGCCAGATGCCCGAAGCGCGCGCAGAAGACATGGCCTGCGGGTTGAAGGCACTTTCGATGAAAGGCAGCAGGGCCAACTCGGTGGGCATCTTGCGGCGCTCAACTTCTTCCACCACGTGGTAAAGGTAGCGGTTGGAGCGCTCGGTCATTCGCTGCACATAGTCTGGCCGGCTGGCGTACCAGCGTTCGTGGTCTGCCACCAATTCGGTTTGCAATTCGGGCAGGCCAAAGCCGTTGCGCACACGGCCCCACAAGTCAGCCGAAGCGTTGCGGTCATCCAGGTTCAGCGTGGTTTCGGGGCGCAGGGGGTCGGTGGGGGCGCCTGCAGCGTCCTTGCCTTCGTCGTACAGGATGTCGGGCACCCAGCGGTTGCTCAGGGGCGCTACGCTGCCTTGCTGGGCAGCATCAGAGGGGCGCTGTGCTCGCGCGGAAGCGTTCGAGTCGACACGCAGTGAATTGGCTGGCGCACCAATGCCCGTGGGGTTGTGGTCGATCAGAGCCGCTGCGTTGAGGCTGTCGTTCTGGCCAGGTGCAGGTTTGCCGGTGGCGCTCAGGGCTGTTTTGCCGTCTGTGCGGTGCATGGCTTGTTTGACGCTGCCGCAACCAGCGAGCCATGTCAGTGCCAGGGACACAGTGAGTGCCAGGCCCAGGCGGCGATGGGGGAAGCGGGCGGACTTGGGTTGGCTCATGCTTTGAATTGATTTTTCCACTGGCGCAATTGGGTGAACACCGACAAAGCCGACGAATCGGCTGCACCTTGGGCCAGGGCCTGCGCAATCACCGTCGGTTGGTGGCAGCGCAGGAAGGGGTTGATCTCGAGTTCGTCAGCCAGCAAGGCGGGCAGGGTGGGCAGGCCTTGGGCTCTCAGCGTTTCGCATCGGATGCGCGCGCTGGCAATGGCGGCATTATCAGGCTCGACCGCGTGCGCAAAAGCCAGATTAGACAGCGTGTATTCGTGCGTACAGCAAATCGCCGTGCTGGCAGGCAGGTGGCTTACCCGCTCCAGCGTGGTGTTGAACTGCGCTGGCGTGCCATCAAAAATGCGACCGCACCCGGCAGAAAACAGGGTGTCGCCACAAAAAAGATGGGGTCGGCCCGCTTGCTCGCCATCTGGCCAGTTCAGCAGGTAGCTCACATGGTTGGCCGTGTGGCCGGGTGTGTCGAGCACTTGAATGCTCAGCCCCATCAGGTTCAGCACCAAGCCTTCGTGGACATGTGTGTTGACTTCAGCGAGAGGGTTCAGCGCTGGCCCGTAGATGTGGCCCTGCAATTCATGCCCGCGTTGTGATTTAAGCTCAGGCAGCCCAGCCACGTGATCCATGTGGTGGTGGGTCACTAGAATGGCCCTGAGCGACAAGCCATGCGCCTGCAAAGCAGCGAGCACCGGGGTCGCGTCTCCCGGATCGACCACGAGGGCGTCAACGCCGTTGTGGATCATCCAGATGTAATTGTCGGTGAAGGCGGGTAGGGCGACGAGTTTCATGACGCAGGTCGAACCGATTATAGAGTTGCACCCCTGGTTGGCCATCCCGCCAGGCCAGGCGCTGCTGCAGTGGGAGCAGATCCAAATGGATCGGCTGGTCTCTGACGTGTTTGGCTTTCACGCCTTGCAACTCGGCCTGCCTGAGCTGGATGCCTTGCGCGCCAACCGCATGCAGCATCGGTGGCTGGCCGTGGACACAGCCTATCAGGGTTGGACGCCACCGCCGCCTGGCCCCCTGATGAACCGGGGTGCCTCTGAGGAGCCCGGCGCCTCTGGGCTGGGTTTGGCGCTTCGCTGTGATTTCGAATCCCTGCCCATTCCCAACAACAGCCTGGACTTGGTGGTCATGCCGCACGCGCTGGAGCTGGCGCGCGACCCCCACCACACCTTGCGTGAGGTGGCCCGTGTGCTGGTGCCTGAGGGGCGCGTGGTGATCGCTGGGTTCAACCCGGCCAGCCTGTGGGGCATGTGGCAGCGTATGGGCCGCTGGGGCGTCAACCGAGCCCTTGTGCTGCCCCAGGGCGAGTTCGTGGGTTACTGGCGCTTGCGAGATTGGTTGCGCTTGCTGGACATGGAGGTTGAAACAGGCTGCTTTGGCTTTTACAGACCCATGATCCGCAACGAGACCTGGTGGAAACGCAGCGAGTGGATGGAACACGCGGGTGAGCGCTGGTGGCCGGTGCTGGGTGGTGTCTACCTGTTGGTCGCTGTCAAGCGCGCGCGCGGCATGCGGTTGGTTGGCAAAGTGCGCAAACCGCTCCGGGCACCTTCCGCGGCACCCGCCGTGGTGGCCAACCGGCACGTCAACCAGGTCATGGGCTCGTTGGCTCAAGCACAGGTGCAGGCAACGGGGCGCATTGATGCCCTGCTGCATGTACAGTCGAGCCCCTTTGAACCATGGCTTGGCACCGGCGGTGCTGAACGAATCTACCCAGCCGAGCGCGCCCAGGAAACCCAAGAATGACGCAAGAATCGACACCCAAGGTGGTGGTCTACACCGACGGTGCCTGCAAAGGCAACCCAGGCCCGGGTGGCTGGGGCGTGTGGATGGTCAGCGGCCCGCATGAAAAAGAGATGTGGGGTGGCGAGCGCAACACGACCAACAACCGCATGGAACTCATGGCCGTCATCCAGGCTTTGACGATGTTGAAGAAGCGCTGCGACGTGATCGTCTACACCGACAGCGAATACGTGCGCAAGGGCATCACTGAATGGATCATGGGCTGGAAGCGCCGTGGTTGGAAAACGGCTGACAACAAGCCCGTGAAGAATGCTGACCTGTGGCAAGCGCTGGAGACAGCAGCCCAGGCTCACAAGGTGGATTGGCGCTGGGTCAAGGGCCACGCGGGCGACCCAGGCAACGAGCGTGCCGACGGCCTGGCCAACCGAGGCGCTGCCGAGCAGTGAGCAGCTTCAGAGCAGCAGGGCCATGGTGAGGCGGTCGGCGTAGCGCGGTTTGCCCATGGCATCCACCAAGCGAACGGCGTGGGGCACCACGCCACAGGGCTTGAAGCCTGCACGCTCGTAAAGCCTCACTGCCGCCTCGTTGGCGGTGCTCACCCGCAGGGTGATCAACTCCAGGCCTTGGGCCTGCTTGGCATGTTCGAGGCATGCCTCCAGCAAGCGAAGCCCAACGCCCCGCCCGGTGTGCGAAGGTCGCACCATCATGCTGTTGAGCTCGGCGCTGTGCCGCAGTTTGGGCAGGTATTGACGCTCCAAACCAATCATGCCAACCATGTCTGCACCGAACCAGGCGCCCAGCAAGAAAGTGCCGCCCAAGGGTTCACTCAGGCCCAGACGGCCCACATAGCTTTCAGGCGGGCGCGATTGCTCGTTGTCGATGTCGGCGTCAAAGGCCTCGGGGTGCAGGCGCAGGCCTTCGTCTCGCAGCGCCTTGAAGCTGCTCAACTCGGCGGCTGTCACACGCGCGATTTGCAAGCCAGGGGCGACCGAGCCGTTCATGCCAAGTCTCCGGGGTGGTTGAAGTTCTGAAAGGCGTCCACAGCGTCAAAGGATACCCCGGTCCATGGCTGCCGGGTGATCCAGTCGCGCACGCGGGCGTGGCCTTGGCCCACGGCGGCTTCCAGGGTTGGCAGCAAGTCGCGCCGAATGAGCGCACAGGTCCAGTGGTGGCGGGGCGTGTCCTCGCTCGCGGATTGCGTGGTGGGCACAGCGATGCCTGCGCCAGACGCCTGGGCCTGAGTCAGCAAGCGCATGGCCAGATCCAGCGGAAGCTTTGGCGTGTCGCATGGCACCGTGAGCAGCCAGTCGCCTTGGCAATGGCGCAGGCCCGTGAGCATGCCCGCGAGGGGGCCGAAGGCTGGGGGCAGGTCGACATCGTCATGGCGGGTGGGCCAGGGCCAGGCTTCGTATTGGCTCAAATGCCGGTTGGCATTGACCTGAACCAGGCGCACCTGGGGTTCTAGACGCTTGGCCACATGCCAGGCCAAGGGATGGCCTTGCCAAGGCAGCAGGCCTTTGTCAGCACCGCCCATGCGGCTGCCTTGGCCGCCACTGAGCACCCAACCGTCGATGCTCTCTGAAGTGAACTCCGCGGTATCAGCCACCGATGTAGCTCATCTCGATTCGGTCTTGCGGAGCGAGCTCGGCCTGGGCTTGCGAGCGCAGGGCCGAATACTGGTCACTGCGTTTTTGCCAAAGGGCCGCCAGGCGCAGGCGCAGGGTGTCGTCGGTGTCGTCGCCACGCAGTGCTGCGCGAAGGTCATGGCCCTGCGAGGTGAACAGGCAGGTGTACAAACGGCCGTCGGTGGACAAGCGCAGGCGATTGCAGTCGCCGCAAAAGGCTTGTGTCACGCTGGAGATGAAGCCAAGGGTGCCGCTGCCGTCGACGTGTGACATCAGTCGTGCGGTGTCGCTCTGGTGGCGAGCTGATGCCGGCACAATCTCGAAGTGCCTTTGCAGCAAGGCTTGCACATGCTCGCTTGGCAGCACCTGGTCCATGCGCCAGCCGTTCGTATGGCCCACGTCCATGTATTCGATGAAGCGCAGCTCAACCCCTCGGTGTTGGAAATGTCGGGTCATGGGCACGATCTGGTCGTCGTTGACGCCCTTTTGCACCACCATGTTGACCTTGACAGGCCCCAGCCCGGCTTTCAGCGCCGCATCGATGCCTGCCAGCACCTGATCGACATGCACCGTGCTGTCGCTCATGCGCTGAAAGGTGGCGTTGTCCAGTGCATCCAGGCTGATGGTGATGCGTTGCAGGCCCGCGTCCTTCAAGGCCTGGGCCTTGGGGGCTAGCAGGGCTCCGTTGGTGGTCAGCGCGATCTCGGGTGGCGTGCCGTCCAAGGTGCGCAGCGCAGCCAGTTTGGCAACCAGCTGATCCAGGTCCTTGCGCATCAGGGGCTCGCCGCCGGTCAGGCGCAGCTTGCGCACGCCCAACTGAAGGAACAAGCGGCTGGTGCGCTCGATCTCTTCAAAGCTCAGCAAGGCTGCGTGCGGCATGAAGCGGTGCCCGGGGCCGTAGACCTCACGGGGCATGCAATAGCCACAGCGAAAATTGCAGCGGTCAGTCACCGAGATGCGCAGATCCCTCAATGGGCGGCTGATGGCGTCAATCAGTGGGGTGTTGGCTTGCCAAGCGCTGGGCGGTGGCAATGGGCAGGCTTGGCGGGTGATCGCGGCCTGTTGTCCCTGTTTGGGGCCCAAAGGTTGGATGGGGATGGCACTGCGTTGCGGCATGGGGCTCATTGTCCTGGCTTACGCAGGCTCGCGGAGTGCGAGGCCCGCGATGACCCCAAAATGCAAGGGATCAAGGCGCAGAGTCAGCGCCGTTGTTGGCCTTGGCAGTGGGTTGCAAGGCCCCCAGAGGCGAGTTGCGGTTCAGGTTGGGGGCGCGACGCCCGCCTTCAAAGCGTTGTTGCCAATAGTCCAGGCGCATGTCTTCCACGCGAACACTGCCACCTGCACGGGGCGAGTGGATGAACTTGTTGTCACCAATGTAGATGCCCACGTGCGAGAAGGTGTGTCGCAGTGTGTTGAAAAAGACCAGATCGCCAGGTTTGAGCTCTGACTGATTGACCTGGAGCAGACCAGGCATGTTGGCCTGCTCGGAAGCGCGCCTTGGCAAGATCATGCCCAGGCTGCGCTCGAACACATGGCGCGTGAAGCCGCTGCAATCAAAACCGCTTTCCCGTGATTGCCCACCCATCCGGTAAGGCACGCCCAGGAAATCCATGGCGGAGATGACCAGGTCAGAAGCAACATTGGCCGCCCGCTCGCGCACCCGGGAGGCTGCGTTAACCACAGGGCGGGTGTCGATCAGCCCTTTTTCATTCAGGAAGCGCGAGACCGGGTCGCTGGGCGACTCGCTGGATTCATCAACTGGCGCACTCAAAGAACCCTGGCTCAGGATCTGAGCGGGGTTGCTGCTGGTCTGCGCCTGAGCGGCAGACAAGGTCAGCATCGACATCAAAAGGCCCAGTGTCAAACCGACGGCGGGGCCTTTGAGGTGCCAGTGATCACGCCTGAACAGGCGGCTGGGAAAAGACATGGGTCGCAAGGCTAGGGCAATACGGTGGTGCCGTCAATTCACAAATGCATGGTCAATCAAGACCTTACCACCGATTGTTGACGTTTCTTGATGTCATCCAGCCTCTGGCGTGAGGGTTTTTCCGGCCTGAAAAATGACGCAAAACACAGCTTTGGCGGTGTGTGTGTCACAGGTTTGAAAGGCCTTCGAGCGCTTCGGTCAGCTCGAGCCAGCGCATTTCCAGCGTTCCGAGCTCGTCTTCCATAGCCTTGAGGCGCTTGCCTTTGTCGGCCATCTCGGCAGCAGGCACGTTGGGCTCGCACAGCCTGGTGTTGAGCTGGTCCCGTTCGGTGTTCAAGCTGGCCATGCGCTCGTCCACCTTTTTGAGCTCGTTTTTCAGAGGCCGCGCCTGCTCCGTCAGTTGTTGGCGAGAGGGGCCTGCTGCCACCGGGGCTGGCGCGGCTGCAACAGGCTTGTTTTTGTTGGCGTTTTGTTCTGCCTTGAGGGCCTGGGCCTGCAGCTTGGCTTGTTCGGCCAGCCACTTCTGGTAATCATCCAGGTCGCCATCAAATTCGCTCACGCCACCCTTGGTGACCAGCCAGAACTCATCACACACCTCGCGCAGCAGGGCGCGGTCGTGGCTGACCAGCATCAGCGTGCCTTCGAACTCGTTGAGGGCCATGCTCAGGGCTTCGCGGGTGGTCAAGTCCAGGTGGTTGGTGGGTTCGTCCAGCAGCAGGAGGTTGGGGCGCTGCCAGACCAACAGGGCCAGCACCAGGCGGGCTTTTTCACCCCCTGACATTTCGCCCACCGCTTGGGTGACCATGTCGCCGATGAAGCGGAAGCTGCCCAAGAAGTCGCGCAGCTCTTGTTCGCGCCCCGCTGGGCCCACATCACGCGCCAGGCGGACCATGTGCTGCAGCGGGCCTTCGTCCATGCGCAGCACATCGAGTTCTTGCTGCGCGAAGTAGCCAATGCGCAGGCCTTTGCCTTCGGTGATCTCGCCCGAGATCAAGGGCTGCATGTGCGCGAGGGTCTTGA
This sequence comes from Pseudomonadota bacterium, assembly GCA_041165245.1. GTDB lineage: Bacteria > Pseudomonadota > Gammaproteobacteria > Burkholderiales > Burkholderiaceae_C > Aquabacterium. The sequence goes on along the minus strand of JBEANX010000263.1, from coordinate 3,646 downwards.
CCAGCGTGGATTTGCCTTGGCCGTTGGCGCCCAGGATGCCAATGCGCTGGCCGGGCATCACCGATTTGTTGATGTTCTGGACGATGGTGATGTCGCCTTCGTCGGCCTTGTAACCGCAGTGCAATTCCTTGAGTGACAGCATGGGGTTGGGCAGGCTGTCGGGCTCTTTGAACTCGAACTGGAAGTCGCTGGCGGTCAGCACAGGCCCCAGCTTTTCCATGCGCTCCAGGGCCTTGACGCGGCTTTGTGCTTGCTTGGCCTTGGAGGCCTTGGCCTTGAAGCGTGCGATGAACTTGTTCAGGTGGGCGATGCGATCTTGCTGCTTGGAATAGGCCGCCGCTTGCTGGTTCATGCGTTCTGCGCGCATGAATTCAAAAGCCGTGTAGCCGCCCGTGTAGCGGGTCAGCTTGGCTTCGTCCAAGTGCAAGGTGACTTTGGTGATGGCATCGAGGAACTCGCGGTCATGGCTGATGACCAGCATGGTGCCTTCGTAGCGTTGCAGCCAGGCTTCCAGCCAGACCAGGGCGTCCAAGTCCAAGTGGTTGGTGGGTTCGTCCAGCAGCAGCAGCTGGGAGGGGCACATCAGGGCCCGGGCCAGCTGCAAGCGCATGCGCCAGCCGCCCGAAAAACTGTTCACGGGCGCTTCGATCTGGTCGTTCTTGAAGCCCAGGCCCATCAGCAGTGCTTGGGCTCGGGCGGGGGCGTCGTAGTCGCCAGCGTCAGACAACATGGCGTAGGCCTCGCCAATGGCGTTGCCATCGTCGGCAGCTTCGGCGTCTTTCAAGGCTTGCCGCGCCAGCATCAGGCGGGTGTCGCCTTGCAGTACGAAATCGGTGGCGGAATCGTCGGTCTCGGGCATCTCTTGGGCCACTTCGGCCCAGCCACCAGGGGCCATCCAGCTGGCGGGGATGTCCAGGTCACCACCATCGAGCTGCAAGCGGCCAGCAATCAAGGAGAAGAGGGAAGACTTGCCTGCGCCGTTGCGGCCGATGAGCCCCACCTTTTCGCCAGGGTGCAGGGTGGCGCTGGCTTGTTGCAGCACGGGCTTGGAGCCTCGCAGGAGCGAGACGTTTTTCAGAACGATCATGGGTCAGTGAGGGCCAGCAAGCCAGAGCAATTCAACGATTCATCGGGGCAACGGCCGCCCCTTGTTAGGGATGGAGTCGCCAAGGAACCTGCGGACAATGGCAGGTTTCACCACACAACGCAGGCAGAAGCTATGAGCACCAGCATCGTCATGGGCCCCGTATTGTCCTTCAGAGGGCTCACCCCCGTCAGCAAGAAGAAGGCTTTGTGGAAGGTCTCGGCCTTGATCGTGGTGGGCAAGAAGGAAAAGCCACCTGTTTTGGTGCTCCCTGGCGAAGGCAAGGCAGCGCCCGCACCACTTTTGTTGGCCAGCATGACGGCAGGCGATGTTTATCGCTATGACCTGAGCGTGACTTTGGGCCCCACAGAACGCCGGGTGGTGTACGGGCTGGATGGGGAAAAGGGCGACGTTTGCTGGCCGGCCGAGCTCAAGGCAGGGCAAAAGGCCTTGTGTTGGTCCTTCACGGTGCCAGCCTTGGGTCAGGTGCCTCGCATGGCCTATTTCTCTTGCAACGGGTTTTCAGACCCCAAGCTCATCAAAGAGCTCAAGGTGCCCGCCACAGCGGTGTGGCATGACCTCCTGTGCAACCATGACAAGGCCCTTCGCCCTGACAGTTATGAGTTGGACCGCGAGCAGCAATGGCATGAGCCCGTCAGCCACAACAACGGTGTTCAGCGCTTCCATGTGGTCTTGGGGGGCGGTGATCAGGTCTACATGGACGGCGTGTGGACAGCACTGCAAGGGCTGAACGAGTGGGTGGAGCTGGATGCCGACGAGCAAGTGGCCTTTGTGCCCGGTAAGCAACTGAAGCAAGACATCCAGGATTACTACTGGGAGCAGTACGCGCTGCGCTGGTCCATGGTGCCGGGCGACAAGTACAAAGGCCAAGCATCTGCCTACCTGAACGCCGGTTTGGCTTTCGCCACCCTGCCCACCGTGATGATGTGGGACGACCACGACATCTTCGACGGCTGGGGCTCTTACTCCTACGAGAAGCAAAAGTGCCCGCTGATGCAGACCATGTTCGAGGCCGCACGCAAGGCCTTCTGGGTGATGCAGTTGCAGATGCCGCTTGACTTGTTGCCGCCCCTCCTGCCCATGCCCGGCATGGCATCCAAGGACCCGCTGTTTGCCCCCGTGGATTGGGCCGCCGTGCGCGATGCCGATGCGCTATCTCCCGCGTTTCTGGACGGGCAGCCAGGCTTCAGCCACCAGTTGGATTTGGGCGACCTGGCCCTGAGCGTGATGGACTTGCGCACCGAGCGTTCGCAAAAGCAGGTGCTGAGTCAGGCCAGTTGGTCGGCCTGGCAAGGCCTGTGGAACACGCTGGCAGGCCAGACGCATGTGCTGATCATGTCCAGCGTGCCGGTGGCGCACCCCAAGCTGGGCGTGGCCGAGGGCGTGTTGGACTTGACCTCTTCAGACAGCGTGACCAACGGCCTGGCCGACGACCTGAACGATCATTGGTCTCACGACAGCCACGAAGACGAACGCAAGCGCCTGGTTCGGAACCTGGTGGCTTTGGGCGAGCGCTCGCAGACCCGTGTGACCTTGATCTCGGGCGATGTGCATGTGGCGGCCTGGGGCTTTGCCGGGCGCAATGTGCTGGCCAGCAACGGGCAGCGCATCAATCAGTTCACATCAACAGCCATCGTGCACCCAGGGCCAACGGGCCTGGCGGGCCGCTTGTTCCTCTGGTACCTCAACCAGGCTTCCAAGAAGCCTCAAGCGCTCGATTCCGAGCACACCGTGAGCATGATGCTCTTTCCTGCGACCTCTGATTACGTGCTGGCCAAGCGCAACTGGTTGGCTTTGGAGCTGGATGTGGAATTGCGCGACGAGTTCGGCGGCAAGCCACGCTTGTGGGCCACTTGGCGCACTGAACAGGGCGAGGGCGAGTTCAGCAACCACTTGGTGGCGGTGCACCCCTACAAGTCTGCCAGCGGTGGTGCGCCCTTGTTGGCCGCCGAAGCTGGGCTTGCCATGGTCAGCCGCGGCAGGCGTTGATCCAGGTGGTGTGACCTGACCGGCTGCATTCAGCCCGGTATCTGCAGGGCGTCGCGGTGGATGAGCAGCATCTGCTCATCGCCGGACGAGCAGGGCAGCCAGGCCACCGGCAGGTCGGGGAAGGCAGTTTCGAAGTGCTCGCGCTCGTTGCCGATCTCCAGCACCAGCACGGCCTCTGGGCTCATGAAGCGATCCGGCTCTGCGCGCAGGGCTGCGATCAACATGCGGCAAAAATCCATGCCATCAGCGCCTGAGCCCAAGGCCATCTCGGGTTCGGCCTGGTACTCGGCGGGCAGGGCCGCCATGGACCTTGCGTTCACATAGGGTGGGTTGCACAAGATCAAATCGTACGGCCCACGCACGTTTTGCAGGCCGTCGCTGTGCAGCAAGGTGATGCGCTCGCCCAGCGCGTGTTTGTCGACATTGATGCGGGCCACGGCCAGCGCGTCTTCGCTCAAGTCGGCGCCATCCACCGTCACATCGGGGTAGGCCATGGCTGCCAGCACGGCCAGGCTGCCGTTGCCGGTGCACAGGTCGAGCACGCGGTGGGTT
>JBEANX010000262.1:0-6890 GCA_041165245.1 Pseudomonadota bacterium | reverse complement strand
TTGATGCGCCCAAGGTTAAGGCCCTGCTCGACACCTGCAAGGACCTGGTGCCTGGCATCCACGAGTTCGACGTGGGCATCAAGACCGAAGGCCTCGAAGCCACGGCCGACGTGGTGCTGGTCTCCACCTTTGCCGATGCAGCTGCCTTGGCCGCCTATCAGCCACACCCGCACCACCAGGGCGTGGTGGCTCAGATCCGCCAGATGGCCTCTGGCCGTCAGGTGCTGGACTACCTGGTCTGACCTCACCTTCACCGGAGCCATTCATGAGCACCCCACAAGCACCCCGCAAGGTTCAGCAACTCTTTGACCTCACGGGGCGCACGGCCCTGATCACGGGCGGCTCTCGCGGTCTCGGCCTGCAGATGGCCTTTGCGCTGGGTGAGGCTGGTGCCAAAGTGGTCATCAGCTCACGCAAGGCGGCTGACCTGGAGCAAGCCATGATGTCGCTTCAAGAGGCCGGCATCGATGCCCGTTACATCGCGGCCGATGCCGGATCGCCTGAGGACATCAACCGCCTGGCCAGCGAGACGCTGGAGCGCGTGGGCGAGGTCGACATCCTCATCAACAACGCCGGCGCCACCTGGGGCGCGCCCGCAGAAGACCACCCGCTCGACGCCTGGGACAAGGTCATGAACCTCAATGTGCGCGGCTACTTCCTGCTGGCCCAGGCCATTGCCAAGCGCAGCATGATCCCGCGCAAGCGTGGCCGCATCATCAATGTGGCGTCCATCGCGGGCCTGGGCGGCAACCCCGCCTTCATGCAGACCCTTGCCTACAACACCAGCAAGGGTGCGGTGGTGAACTTCACCCGAGCCCTGGCCGGTGAGTGGGGGCGACACGGCATCACCGTCAACGCGATTGCGCCGGGCTTCTTCCCGAGCAAGATGACGCAGGGCCTGCTCAAGGCCGTGGGTGAGGATGAAATGGCCAGCCACGCGCCCTTGCTGCGCCTGGGCGATGACGAAGACCTCAAGGGCACGGCGCTGCTCTTTGCCTCGGATGCAGGCAAGCACATCACCGGGCAGATCCTGGCGGTGGACGGCGGTGTGAGCGCCCTGGTGGGTGGCTGAGCGCCCCCGGACATCATCACCATGGCCATCCCATTTGCCGTACACATCCCCTTTGTGGAACTGATTGGCTGCGAGCTGCAGTTCTACGACGACGGCCAGGCCGAGATCACGCTGGAGGTGCGTGAAGACGCCCACACCAACTCCTTTGGCGTGGCCCATGGTGGCGTGCTCATGACACTGCTGGATGTGGCCATGGCACACGCAGCTCGCAGCACCCGAAAACATGAAGTCGATGGTGGGCCCGGCCTGGTCACCATCGAGATGAAGACCAGTTTCATGCGGCCGGGCGTGGGCCTGCTGCGGGTGCAAGGCAGCTTGCTGCAAGCCACCGCCAAGATGGCCTTTTGCGAAGGCCGCATCCTCGATGCCGAGGGCAAGCTCTGTGCGCATGCCACCGGCACCTTCAAGTTCCTCAGGGCATTGCCCGTCTCCGGGCGAGAGCTTCGCCCCGCTGCCAAGCCCATCCTTCAGGGTGGCGGCTCTGATTGAAAGAAGCATTCGATGAGCGTTCAAAACCAACAGATCCTGCTGGACAACCGCCCCGTGGGCGAAGCCGTACCCAGCAACTTCAAGCTGGTCAGCGTGCCCGTGCCTGCTGTGGCCGAGTTGCAAGAAGGCCAGGTGCTGGTCAAGCACCACTACCTCTCGCTCGACCCATACATGCGCGGCCGCATGAACGACAGCAAGAGCTACGCAGAGCCACACCCCCTGGGCACCGTGATGATCGGGGGCACCGTGGGTGAGGTGGTGGCCAGCAAGAATGCCAAATATGCCGTGGGCGACTCGGTGGTGGGCATGGGCGGCTGGCAGCAATACAGCGTGGTCGATGCGACCCAGCGCGGCGCCTTGACCAAGGTCGACACCACACACATCCCGCTGTCGGCCTACCTGGGTTCGGTGGGCATGCCCGGCGTGACGGGCTGGTATGGCTTGGTCAAGATCATTGCGCCCAAGGCGGGCGAGACCGTGGTGGTGAGCGCCGCCAGCGGCGCCGTGGGCAGCGTGGTGGGTCAGCTGGCCAAAGCACGTGGCTGCCGCGTGGTGGGCGTGGCCGGTGGTGCTGACAAATGCGACTACGTGGTCAAGGAACTGGGCTTTGACGCCTGCGTGGACTACAAGGCCCACCGCGATCCCAAGGCCTTTTACAAGGTCCTCAAGGACGCCACGCCCAACGGCATCGACGGCTATTTCGAGAACGTGGGCGGCATGATCCTGGACGCCGTGCTGCTACGAATGAACGCCTTTGGCCGCATCGCGGTGTGCGGCTTCATCGCAGGCTACAACGGGGAGCCCACGCCCATGCAGAACCCGGCGCTGATCCTGGTCAACCGCCTCAAGGTGCAAGGCTTCATCGTGAGCGAACACCCCGAGGTGTGGCCCGAGGCCATGAAGGAGTTGGGCACCATGGTGGCCACCGGCCAGATGAAGTTCCGTGAGTCGGTTGCACCTGACCTGGCCGCTGCGCCCGAGGCCTTCCTGGGCCTGCTCAAGGGCAAGAACTTTGGCAAGCAACTCGTCAAACTGATCTGAAAGAGCACCCCATGACAGGCGTCACACTTCAAAAGGGCCAAACGGCCGTCATCACCGGTGCGGGCAGTGGCTTCGGCCTGGAGTTCGCCCGCTTGGGCGCTCAGCGCGGCATGAACTTGGTGCTCACCGATGTGCAGGCCGATGCGCTTGACAAGGTTGCGTCTGAGCTCACCGCGCAAGGCGCCAAGGTCGTGGCCATGCGCGGCGATGTGGCCAAATCAGCCGACGTTCAGGCCCTGGCCGACCTGTGCATGAAGAGCTTCGGCGCGCCCAACCTGCTCATCAACAACGCAGGTGTGGGCACGGGCGGGCTGATCTGGGAGCAGACCGAGAAAGACTGGGAATGGGTGCTGGGCGTGAACCTCATGGGCGTGGTCCATGGCGTGCGCATCTTCACGCCCTTGATGCTGCAGGCTGCCAAGGCCGATGCCAGCTGGCACGGCCAGATCGTCAACGTGGCCTCGATGGCGGGCTTGCTCAACGCGCCCAACATGGGCGCTTACAACGTGAGCAAGCATGCCGTGGTCAGCCTGAGCGAGACGCTGTTCCAAGACCTGGCCCTGGTGAGCGATCAGGTCAGTGCCTCGGTGCTGTGCCCTTACTTTGTGCAGACCGGCATCAACCAGTCGCACCGCAACCGCCCGGCCGAGTTGGCTCATGAAGGCAAGCCCACGGCCAGCCAGATGATTGCCCAAGCCATGGTGACCAAGGCCGTGACTTCAGGCAAGGTCACGGCGGCTGATGTGGCGCAGATCGTGTTCGAGGGCGTGGCCAAGGGCCAGTTCTACCTTTACACCCACCCGCAAGCCCTGGGCATGGTGCAGACCCGCCTGGAGGACGTGGTGCAGGCGCGCAACCCGACCGATCCGTTTGCCGGCAAGCCCGAGATTGGAGTGCAGCTCAAAACGGCCTTGCGCGAGGCCATGAAGTGAAGCGATGAATCGTGGTGGGGCAGGGCGCTTGATCGAGCCGATCAGCGCCCGTCCTGCTCACGGTGGCGCGTGAGCACCACCTCGCGGCCTTTGAAGCGCTCTTTGAGTTGCTCTACGCAATACACCGAGCGGTGTTGGCCGCCGGTGCAGCCAATGGCCACGGTCACGTAGCTGCGCTGGTCGCTCTCGAGCGTGGGCAACCAACGTGAAAGAAAAGCCTCGATCTGCGCGATCAACTCGCCCGATTCAGGCTGCTCGCGCAGGTAATCGGCCACGGGCGCATCTTTGCCCGTGAGCGGCCTCAACTCCTTGATGTAGTAGGGGTTGGGCAGCATGCGCACGTCAAACACGAAGTCAGCGTCCAGCGGCACGCCATGCTTGAACGCGAAAGACTGGAACACCACCGTCAGGCGCGAAGGCTTGGCCTGCACCATCTGCCGAACCCAGGTGCGCAATTGGGCGGGGCGCAACAGGCTGGTGTCGATCACCGAAGAGCGTTCGCGCAAAGGGGCGAGCAAGTCACGCTCTTGCTTGATGGTCTCCAGCAGGGCTTGGTGGCTGACTTCGTCGCCAGACGCAGCCCCGGGCGCCTTGCGCATCAGCGGGTGAGGGCGGCGCGTTTCTGAGAAGCGTCGCACCAAGGTCTCGTTGCTGGCGTCCAGGAAGATGGGGCGCACCAAAGCGCCATCGGTGCGCAGGCTGTCCAGCGCAGGCAGCACGTGGTGCAAGGACTCGGCACTGCGCGCATCGATGGACACGGCCAGGCGGCGGGGCTGCTCGGCAAAGCGCTGACGCTCCAGCGTGATCAACTGCGGCAGCAACTCAGGTGGCAGGTTGTCAACGCAGTAGTAACCGAGGTCTTCCAAGGCATTGAGCGCCACACCTTTGCCCGAGCCGGCCATGCCTGTGAGCACGACCACATCCCCAGGGGCTGGGCTCGGCTCTGCCGTGGTGTTGGCGGTGGTTTCGCTCATGCGACTTCCTGACCTTGTTTGGCGGGCTTGCCTTTGCGTTCGGTGTTGGCGCTGGCGTTGTGGCCAGCCGGTGCCGCATGGGCTTGCGTCAGCATCGCTGCTGCATGCGCGCGGCTGGTGTCGGTGATGGCGCCACCCAGCATCCGGGCCACTTCGCGTGTGCGCTCGTCGTTTTCCACAGGTCGGATGTCGCTGGTGGTGTGGCCACCCTGCACGGCCTTGCTGACCAGCAGGTGCTGGTGGGCATGTGCGGCCACCTGTGCCAAGTGGGTCACGGCCAGCACCTGGTGTGTGGTGCCCAGCTTTTGCATGAGCAGGCCCACGGTGTCGGCCACCTGGCCACCCACACCAGTGTCGATCTCGTCAAAGATCAGGGTGCCCACTTGGGCGCCCGCTTCGTGGCCGCGCTGGGTGGTGGTCACGGCAATGGCCAGGGCCAAGCGGGAGAGCTCACCGCCTGAGGCCACCTTGCCCAGCGAGCGCGGCGTGCTGCCCGCATGGCCAGCTACCAGGAACTCGATGTTTTCCAGGCCGTGCGCTGCGGGCTCAGGCAATTCGCTCAGGCCCACTTCAAAGCGGCCGCCAGCCATGCCCAGGGCCTGCATGGCCTCGGTCACATCACGGGCCATCGTGGGCGCCAACTGCTTGCGTTGGCGCGATGCGGTTTGCGCCACCTTCAGCCAAGCGGCGTCTGCCTTGCTGACCTCACGCTCCAGGGCTTCGAGGTCGGCGGCGGCATCCAGCTCGGCCAGTTCTTCGCGCCAACTTTGCAGCACGGCGGGCAGCTCTTCAGCAGGGCGGCGGTAGCGGCGTGCCAGGCCCATCCAGGTGGACATGCGGGTGTCCAGCTCGTTCAGGCGCTCTGGGTCAAGCTCGGTGTGGCGCAGGGCGGCGTTCAAGCTGTGCGCTGCATCTTGCAATTGCGCCTGGGCACTGCGCAGCACTTCCAGTGCACTGCCCAGGTGGGGCTCGACCTCGGCCACGGCTTCCAGGGCCGTGATGGCTCGTTGTGTGAAGCCTTCGGCGTTGTCATCGGCCTCGGACACCGCATTCAAGGCCAGTTGCGCCGCATCCAGAATGGCTTGCCCGTGGGCCAGGCGCTGGTGCTCGGTGTTGAGCTCTTCCCACTCATCCACCTTGGGCTGCAGCTTGTCGAGCTCGCTGATCTGCCACTGCAGGCGCTCGCGTTCTCGGTCCAGATCGGCCTGGCGGTTGCGAGCCTCTGTCAGGCGCTTGTGTGCTTCGCGGCGTTGAGCCCAGGCCGCTTGCAGGGCAGCGGTGTCAACCCCGGCTTGGGCGTCGACCAGAGCGCGAACCGAGTCGGCACGGGTCAGGCCTTGCCAGGCATGTTGGCCGTGGATGTCGACCAGGTGCTCGCCCAGCTCGCGCAGTTGCGCCACCGTGGCCGGACTGCCATTGATCCACGCGCGGCTCTTGCCTTGGGCATCGACCACGCGTCGCAGCAAAAGAGGGCCTTGCGCATCAGGCGCTTCAAAGCCTGCTTCTTGCAGCCAGGGCGTCAAGGTTTGCATCAACACAGCGCCGGGTTCGAACTCGGCCGAGATGTCGGCACGCGGCGCACCTTCACGCACCACGCCCGCATCGCTGCGGCTGCCCAGGGCTAGCTGCAGGGCGTCGATCAGGATGGATTTGCCCGCACCCGTCTCGCCCGTCAGCGCGGTGAAGCCTGTGCCCAGGTCCACCTCCAGGGCCGTGACGATCACGAAGTCTCGCAAAGTCAGGCGGCGCAGCATCAGCTCACTCCTTCGTTCCAGCGCAATTTGCGACGCAAGGTCGCGTAGTAGTTCCAACCCGTGGGGTGCAAGAAGCGCACATGGTGGCTCGAGCGGCGCACGATGACGCGGTCACCCGGCAGCAAGCTCGCCAGGCTTTGCATGTCGAAATTCATGGACGCATCTTTGGCGGCCACGATCTCGATGGTGATGGTCTCGGTGTCAGCCACCACGATGGGGCGGTTGGACAGCGTGTGCGAGGCAATCGGCACCATCACCCAGCCGCCCAGGCCCGGGTGCAAGATGGGCCCACCGGCCGACAAAGCATAGGCCGTCGAGCCCGTGGGCGAGGCCACGATCAGGCCATCAGCGCGGTAGTTGGCCACGAACTGCCCGTCGATTTCGGCACGCAGCTCGACCATGCTGGCGGTGGCACCACGGCTCACCACCACCTCGTTGATGGCAAAGCCTTCGTAGATGGTCTCAAAGCCGCCATCGCGGGTAGGGCGCAACACGGCGCCGGCCAGCATGGCGCGCTTTTCTTCTTCATATTGGCCGCTCAGGATCAAGGGAATGGCCGTGGCCATCTCCTTGTGCTGGATGTCGGTGATGAAGCCCAAGCGGCCTTGGTTGATGCCGATCAGCGGCA
>JBEANX010000261.1:0-2795 GCA_041165245.1 Pseudomonadota bacterium | reverse complement strand
ACCTCTTGGGCGCTGGCTGCGCTCTTGCCCACGGCTGAGGTGATCTCTTGCACGCTGGCCGCCGTTTGCTCCAGGCTGGCGGCTTGTTCTTCTGTTCGGTCTGCCAGGGACTTGATGTCGTCGGCCAAGGCCATGCCGGTTTGAGCGACCATGGACGAGTTGCTGCGCACATCAGAGACCATCTGCGAGAGGTGGTCGGTCATCTCGTCAATCGTGCGGGCCACGATCGCCAGCTCGTCGCTTTCACGAAGCCTGATCTTGGCTGCGAAATCCCCTGAGGCCAAGTGCGTGACCGAGCCTTGCAGCACCTGAATGGCCCCCGTGGCCGTGCGCGCGTAGCACCAGGTCAGGTACACCAGCATCAGCCAGGACAGCCCACCGGCCCACAAGACGCTGTTCCGTTCCGCAGCATGAGGCGCCCACTGTGCAGCTGCGAGCGTCATGGCACCCAGAGGGGCAGAGGCCACGAAAGTCAGCAGTGCTTTTTTTGCATTGGCAGGTAGGTGGCGCATGAGGCGCATGCCTGGCCCGCGCGTGAATTGAAGTGTGTCCGACAAGGTGAGGCCCCTCGCTTGGTCGACCGTGATGAAAGCTCGCGGTGCCTCGGCCCGGAGGCACACGCAAACCAATGCACGGTTTATCGGACGCCTGCCCCTGAACTTGACGCTGCCGCCTAAGGGTTGGGCGCGTACCCATACTGAATCTGAACGCGGGGGTAAACCTGCCCGGTGGCAGGGTCCAGCACATTGGACAAGCCGGTGTACTGCAGCAGGCGGGTGCCCTCCATGTTGTAGACCAGCTCGATCGGGCTGACCACCCAGCGCAGCAGAGAATCTGGCTCGACCGTCACTCGCAAGCGAGCTGCTTCGCTGGGCGGGCTGGGCTCGCTGCGCTTTCGGGCGCGAAACTGGTACTGATCCGCCTTGCCCGGCACGATCAGCACAAAGGCCACCGTCTCGCCGGCCTTGATGGCGGGCATTTGGTCCAGCAGCAGCTGGTTGAAGCCCGAATCAGCCGCCACCCGGCCTTTGGCCAATGGCAGGCGCTTGCGTTGCTCCTGGCCTTGGTCCAGCTTGAAGACAGCGACGTCGCTGCCCACCTCGGTGATGCCCTCGGCATAGCGCTGGGCGGGCAGGTCCATGCGGTAGCGCGGTACTGTTCGGTTGGCGCGGAAATCCAAGACCTTGCGCCCGATCTCGCGGCCTTGCGGGTCGAGGTAGGTGGTCAGGGCGGTTTGCACCGAGCCATCGGCGGCCAGGGTTTGTTCATGCACCTCGGTGTAAAGCAGGCCTTGGGTGCTGGCATCGCGCACCTGGCCTGTCACCTTGGCGGCCTGAGCAGGCACCAGCAGGCAGACTGCCAGGCCGGCAGCCCAGGCCAGGTGAGCAAGGCTCGGCATGCGCAACAGCGTGGTCATGGGTGCATTCCTTTCAAGTTCGAACAGGCCCTGGAACCAGCCGGTTCGTGCGGCGCATGTACTCAGCGTAGCCCGGTTTGTTCAAGGCCAGCTGGCGCTCCATGAGGGGAACGCCAGAGATCTTGAGGATCAAGGTGGCCATCACCAAGGGCGCCACACAGGCCCACACCCACAGGGGGCTGCCCCATGCCAGTGGCACGTAGGCCAGCCAGTGCACGCATTCGAAAAAGTAATTGGGGTGACGGCTGTGTCGCCACAGGCCTTCGGCGCACACCTGGCCTTGCGTGCCGGGGCGGGCTTTGAAGGCCTTGAGTTGTGCGTCGGCCAGGCCTTCACCCGCCACGGCAACAAGCCAGATCAAGCCGGTTGCCACCAGGGCCCACAGGGGCGGCACGCCTTCGCGATAGGCCGCTGGCATGAAAGCGCTGCAGGCCAGCGCCAAGGTGAACAGGTTCTGGAACTGGAAGAACCAAAACATCTTGAACTGGGCGTGTGGGCCCCACTCACGCCGGAACTCCGCGTAACGCCAGTCCTCAGGCGTGCGCCAGTTGCGGCGCCACAAGTAAGTGCCCAGCCGCAAGCCCCAGGCCACGCCCAGGCAGGCCAACACCACGCGCACGCCCCAAGGTGAGGTGCCCACCCAGGCAAACCAGGCCGCCAAGCCGCCCAGGGCCCAGGCCCAGATCCCATCGACGATGCCTGCATTGCCCAGGCGGCGCTGGATCAGCCAAGCCACGGTCTTGGCCACAAACAGCAAGGCAGCAGCCGCGAGCACGGCCATCAGAGGTGTCATGTGGAGCGGCGCTTCAGTGGTGTGAACTCATGGGTTTAAATCTTAAACCAATGAGTCTTTTTGCGTCGGGCCCTTAAAGTTGCCGTCGGCAGGCAATCCTGGCCCTAGAGGGCTTGATGGCCTCAAACCGTGGCTTTCGCCTTTTCGGGTCTGGACGAAGCATAGGCGCCCAGCGACACCAGCGCCAGCCCTGCCAGAAGCCAACCGGTCAGTGGTTCGTCCAGCAAGGGCACAGCGCCCAAACCCGCGATCACGGGCACCAAGGCCACCAGGGCGCCGGTGCGCTCGGCCCCCAAAATGGCCACGGCGCGCAAGAACAGCACCATGGCCACGATGGTCGGGCCGATGCCCTGGTAGAGGCCTTGCACCACCAGCATGCTCATGGGGACTGTGTCCAGGCCCTTGGGCAGGGCCAGCACATACACCGGCAGGTAGACCAAGGCCGAGCCCACGGCCACCACGCGCGTCAGCAACCAAGGCTCAAAAGCCCATTTTTTGACCAGCACGCTGTAGCTGGCCCAAGCCACCGACGCACCCAGCAGCAAACCGTCGCCCAGCAGGGTGGTGGGGCCTTGGTGGGCGCCC
>JBEANX010000260.1:0-4797 GCA_041165245.1 Pseudomonadota bacterium | reverse complement strand
CACCAGGCGTTCGATGGCCTGGGTGCTGCCTGCGGCCAGGCTGTAGCCTTGCTCGATGCTGTCCACGCTCTGGCCGATCAAGGTCTTGATCTCACGCGCGGCCTGGGTGCTGCGCTGGGCCAGCGAGCGCACCTCGGCAGCCACCACGGCAAAGCCCCGGCCCTGCTCGCCCGCTCGGGCTGCTTCCACAGCCGCATTGAGTGCCAGGATGTTGGTCTGAAACGCGATGCCGTCAATGACCGAGTTGATGTCGGCGATCTTGGCGCTGGTCTGCTTGATGGCCTCCATGCGCGAGACCACCTGGCGGAAGATCTCACCGCTTTGTACGGCTTCGTCAGACGCCTGGGTGGCCAACTCGCGGGAGCGCGCCGCGGTGTCGGCGTTTTGCGTGACGGTGGCCGACATCTCTTCCATCGACGAGGCCGTTTGCTGCAGGGACGAGGCCTGGCCCTCCGTGCGCGCACTCAAATCCTGGTTGCCCGTGGCGATCTGGGCGGCGGCCGTGGCCACCGAATCGCTGGCCACCTTGATGCCTTCGATCACCGATCGCATGTGCGCGGTGGCCTCACCCATGGCGCGCACCATCTGGCCCACCTCGTCGCGGCTGTCGTTGTTCAGGGTGCGGCTGAGGTCGCCCTGGGCGATGGCCTGAGCCACGCCCACAGCTTGCGCCAACGCACGGGTGGTGGTGCGGGAGATGGTGATGATCACCCACGCACCCAATGTTGACATCAGCACCACGGCCGCGCACACCCAAGCCAGGCTGCGTGTCTCGGCCTGCAAGCGGCTGGCCATCAGGCTTTGCAGCTCGTCCATGCCGGTGTTGGACAAACCGTATTGGGCGGCCATGGCCTGGCTCATGGCATTGAAATAGTCCTGGGAGCTGGGGCCTTGGTCGCCAAAGGCATCGATCACGCCTTGCACGGCACTGGCGGCGCGTGCCACCTCCAGCTTGGCGCTGTCGATGGACTTGGCCAGCGACCCAACATGCTGGCCGCCGGGTGATGCCTCGGCCGCACGGTCCAGTCCCTCCTGGGTGTCGGCATGCATGGCGCGAAAGCCATCGGAGAAGCTGCGCAGGGCCAGGCGGCCGTCCTCGTCGTCGAGCTTGCTGGCGCGCATGGCGGCGCCTTTGCCACGGGCCTGGCCCATGAGCTCGGTCATGCGCGGCAGGTCGCGGATGAAGGCCATGATCAGGTAGTAGCAGCGGGCATCAGAGTCGAGCGTCAGGCCTGAGGCATCGCTGATGTCCACCAGCAGCTTCATCTGCAGCCGGATGAGCTGAGAATGCCGCGCAAAGCTTTGCGGCGCGGTCAGGCTGCCCTTGGCCACATCGGCGGCGAGGGCCTGCCAATCGTGTTGGATCTGCTTGAGCGTGGCAGCCTCACCCGCTGAGCCATCGGCCGTGAAAGCTTGTGCCAGTTGCGCGAGGCTCTGGTCGATGAGTGCTTTTCGTTCATCGCGGGCCTTGGCCATCTCCAGCTTGCCACTGATCACGGTGCCTGACAGGCCTCGGTGCTCCTGCGTGGCTTTGACCAGGGGCAAGGCGGCCTTCACCGTCACCAGGCCGGCTGCTTCGGCCTGCAGGATGCTGCGATTGGTCCATGCAGCGCCCACCACACGGTAGGTGGGCACCGCCACCAGACCGGCCAACAGCAGGCCCAGGCAGGCAAACTTCTGCCGAAAAGTGAGGTTGGCAATGAATCGATCCATGGGCGCTCCAGGGTGGCTTCGCAAGGAGGCACGATCCCTGGGCCCCAAGCAGCGCCCTCCCCATGCCTCGGGGGTGTGAGCCTTTGGTTTCGGCGCTTGGCGGCGACAACTTGAGCAAGGTGGCGTTGAAAAACACCGAACGGCTTGCCAGCCCCGCATGAAGGGGTGAGCGAACGAATGTGGCGCGCCAAAAACCAAAAAGCCCGGATGACTTTCGTCAACCGGGCCAAAGTGGCGGAGAGGGTGGGATTCGAACCCACGGTACCTTGCGGTACGCCTGATTTCGAGTCAGGTACATTCGACCACTCTGCCACCTCTCCTGAAAACGGTTGCATGCGTGGTCAACGCCGAAGCCCTCAACTATAGCATCAGTTTGGGGCCCTGGCTCAGGCTGTGAGCACTTCCAACCCACCCAAGTAGGGGCGCAGCGCAGCAGGCACGCGGATGCTGCCGTCGGCTTGCTGGTGGTTCTCCAGCACAGCCACCAGGGCGCGGCCCACGGCCAGCCCCGAGCCATTGAGCGTGTGCACCAGCTCGTTCTTGCCCTGCGCGTTCTTGAAGCGAGCCTGCATGCGGCGCGATTGGAAGGCTTCGCAGTTGGAGACGGAGCTGATCTCGCGGTAAGTGTTCTGCGCCGGCAGCCACACTTCGAGGTCATAGGTCTTGGCAGCGCCAAAGCCCATGTCACCTGTGCAGAGCGACATCACGCGGTAAGGCAGCTCCAGCTTTTGCAACACGGCCTCGGCGTGGCCCACCATCTGCTCCAAGGCTTCGTAGCTCTGCTCAGGCGTGGTGATTTGCACCATCTCGACCTTGTCGAACTGGTGCTGGCGGATCATGCCGCGCGTGTCGCGGCCGGCGCTGCCCGCTTCAGAGCGGAAGCAAGGCGTGTGGCCGGTGAGCTTGATGGGCAACTGGTCTTGCGGCAAGACCGTGTCGGCCACGGTGTTGGTCAGCGTCACTTCACTGGTGGGGATCAGGTACCACTTGTTGCCCGAGGCATCGCCGTCACCCGAGGTCACATGGAAGAGGTCTTGCTCGAACTTGGGCAACTGGCCCGTGCCTTCCAGGGCCTTGGCCTGCACCAGATAAGGCGTGTAGCACTCGGTGTAGCCGTGTTCTTGCGTCTGCACATCCAGCATGAACTGGGCGAGCGCGCGGTGCAGGCGGGCCATGGGGCCCTTGAGGAAGCTGAAACGCGAGCCCGACAGCTTGGCGCCCGTCTCGAAATCAAGGCCCAGGGGCTCGCCCAGGTCCACGTGGTCCTTCGGGGCAAAGGCGTAGGTCTGGGGGGTGCCCCAGCGGCGCACTTCGAGGTTGCCGGTTTCATCAGCGCCCACAGGCACGCTCTCGTGCGGCAGGTTGGGCACGGCCAGCAGCATGGCGCTGAGGTCGGCCTGGATGCCGTCGAGGCGCTCGGCGCTCTGCTTGAGTTCGTCGCCAATGCCAGCGACCTGCGCCATCACCGGGGCGGTGTCTTCGCCCTTGCCCTTGAGCATGCCAATTTGCTTGGACAGGCTGTTGCGCTGGCTTTGCAGCTCTTCGGTGCGGGTCTGGATCTGCTTGCGCTCGGCCTCCAGGGCGCGGTAGCGGGCTTCGTCCAGGTAAGGCTGGGGCGACTTGCGCTTGTTCAGGCCGGCCAGGGCGCTGTCGAGGTCTTTGCGAAGCAGGGCAATGTCAAGCATGGTGTGGGGATCTCAGGTGTTCTTGTGGATTGTAGGCAGGGCGCGTGACGCTCAAACGCAGCTCAAGAGCTGCTGCGCTCGGTGGGCAAGGGGCGGTCCAAGCCCGTGCCGCCCAGGCCTTTGGGCAGGGGGAAGCGCACATGCTCTTCCACGCCCTGCATGCGCCGCACGGACACAGCACCCAAGGCCTTGAGACGCTCGATGACCTGTTGCACCAGCACGTCGGGCGCTGAGGCGCCGGCCGTCAGGCCCACACGGGGGTGGCCATTGAACCAGGCTTCTTGCAGGTCTTGCGGGCTGTCCACCATGTGGGCGGGCGTGCCCAGGCGCTCGGCCAGTTCGCGCAAGCGGTTGCTGTTGGAGCTGGTGGGGCTGCCCACCACGATGACCACGTCGACCTGCGGCGCCATGATCTTGACGGCGTCTTGGCGGTTCTGCGTGGCGTAGCAGATGTCTTGCTGCTTGGGCTCGCGCACTTGCGGGAAGCGGCGCTTGATGGCGGCCAGGATGGCGGCTGCGTCGTCCACCGACAGCGTGGTCTGCGTGACCACGGCCAGCTTGGTCTGATCGAGCACGTTCACGCGCTCCACATCGGCTTCGTCTTCGACGAGGTAGATGCCGTCAGACAACTGCCCCATGGTGCCTTCGACCTCGGGGTGGCCCTTGTGGCCGATCATGATGAACTCAAAGCCTTCGCGGCGCAGCTTGGCCACCTCCACGTGCACTTTAGTGACCAGCGGGCAGGTGGCATCGAACACCGTGAAGCCACGGGCATCGGCCTCGCGGCGCACCTCCTGGCTCACGCCGTGCGCGCTGAAGATCAGCGTGGCGCCGGGTGGCACATCAGCGAGCTCTTCGATGAAGATGGCGCCCTTGGCCTTGAGGTCGTTCACCACATAGGTGTTGTGCACAATCTCGTGGCGCACGTAAATGGGCGCGCCAAACTGCGTGAGCGCGCGCTCGACGATCTCGATGGCGCGGTCCACGCCGGCGCAAAAGCCGCGTGGCTCGGCCAGCAGCACTTCATTGACGGTGGTGCCCGGCATGCTCACAGCACCCCGATGAGCTGCACTTCGAAGCTCACCTTGCGCCCTGCCAGCGGGTGGTTGAAGTCGAACAAGGCCCATTGGCCCTCAGGGTCCAGCTCCAGCAGCACGCCTGCGAAAGAGTCCTGGCCATCGGGCGTGGGGAACTGCACCACATCGCCCACCGACCAGGTCTCGTTCAGGTCGCCCAGCTCGCGCAGCAGGCGCATGGCCACACGCTGCATCATTTCAGGGTTGCGTGGGCCAAAGGCTTCGCCCTCAGCCAGCTCCAGCGTGACATGCGTGCCTTCCATGAGGCCCAGCAGGCGCGCTTCGATCTGAGGCGACAAGTCACCCGAGCCCAAGGAGAGCGT
>JBEANX010000259.1:0-5145 GCA_041165245.1 Pseudomonadota bacterium | reverse complement strand
CTGGCCATGTTGGGCGATCTGGTGAACCAGCAGGCGCTTTCTCCAAGCAGTTTTGCCTTGTCTGTTCACAATGCGGTGGCTGCGATCTATTCCATCGCACGGGGCGACAAGGGGCACTCGGTCGTGGTGGCCGCAGGGCGGGCCACGGTCACTGCGGCCTTGATTGAAGCCATGGCCCTGGTCGCAGATGGTGCGCCCCAAGTCCTGGTCGTTTGCTACGACGCGCCGCTGCCGCACGACTATGCGCGTTTCCACGACGAATTTGCGTGCGAATTTGCCTGGGCGTGGCTTGTGGCAGGGGACGCCCATGCCGCTGAGGGCGTGCGTGTTCAGGTCCAGATCGAGCCCGTCGAGGAGGGGGGGCCTTGCCCGAACGGGTGTTGCCGGCCGGGCTTGCTGTGTTTCGACAGGTGCTGCGCCAACTCTCCGGCGCACCGCAGCGAGACAGCCTTCTTTGCCCAGATCGCCCTGGTGTGGGTTCTCGATGGGGGCCTCATGCTTGATCGCTTCATGTGGCACTGGCGACTCGTCGCCACCGCCTTGTGCTTTGCCAGCTTCGGGGTGGGTGGGGTGCTGCTGTGGGTTCTGGTTTTCCCCGTGCTGACACTCTTCGTCAAGGATGTCAACCGGCGCGCACAACTTGCGCGCCATCTCATTCAGTGGGTGTTCCGCGTCTTCATCGGCTTGATGAGGTGGTCAGGGGTGCTCACCTATGAGGTTCACGGCTTGCAGCGTCTGGCGCGCCCTGGGCTGCTCATCTTGGCCAACCATCCGACCCTGATCGATGTGGTTTTTCTCATTTCGTTCACCTCTCGTGCGGATTGTGTCGTGAAGGCGGCTTTGTTGAACAATCCGTTCACGCGAGGGGCGGTGCTGGCCGCAGGCTTCATTTGCAACAATGCAGGTCCGCCCATGGTGGCCGACTGCATTGAGTCGGTGCGATCGGGCAATCACCTGATCATTTTCCCGGAGGGCACGCGTTCGGTGCCCGGTGAGCCTTTGAACCTTCAGCGAGGGGCTGCGAACATCGCGGTCCGCGGAGGTTTGCCGATCACTCCTGTGGTGATCACCTGCTCACCTTCCACGCTGACCAAAGGCGAGCCGTGGTGGCGGGTGCCTTCGCGCCGCCCGCATTTCCGGCTGGAGGTGCGTGAGGACATTGCCACACAAAATGTCATCGCGGGCTCCTCGGGTGACCCCCAGGCGGCACGCCGCTTGACCAAGCACCTGACCCATTTCTTCACCTTGGAGACCCGTTGTGAACGCTGATACGCAAGACCTGGCGCTAGAGCAGGAAATCAAGGAGCTGATCATCAGCGCCCTCGCGTTGGAAGACCTGGCTGCCGATGACATCAATCCTGTCGAGCCCTTGTTTGTCAAGGGACTTGGGCTGGACTCCATCGATGCCTTGGAGTTGGGGCTGGGGCTGCAGCGCAAGTACGGCTTGTCCGTGTCGACAGACTCCGAAGAGACCCGCCGACACTTTGGCAGCGTTCGTGCGCTGGCGGCGTTTGTGACAGCTCAGCGCACGCGGTGACGTGCGCCTTTCAACCTTAGTCGGATGCCTGGCATGACCAAAGACGAAATTCTTCAACGCATCGTTGACATCTTGGTGCAAACCTTTGACCTTGATCCTGAGTTGGTGGAGCCGCAGGCTCGCCTGCGAGAGGACTTGGACATCGACAGCATCGATGCGGTTGATTTGATGGTGCAACTCAAACCCATGGTCGGCCAGCGCCTGCAGCCGGAAGCCTTCAAGATGGTACGTACGGTAGATGATGTGGCTGAGGCGCTGTTCAAGCTTGTGTCTGGCGAGCAAATTGGCGCCTAAGCAGTTCTGGAGCAACCTGCTGCTAGGCATGGTGACCTTGGCGTACCCCGTCGTGGTGTACTTGTCTCTGGGGCACTTTGAACCGCGGTGGTTGGCCTTGCTGTTGCTGGCCATGGCTCTGGTGCGTTTGGGCCTGGGGCGCACGTTGGCGACCTGGGGGGTGGCGGCTGTTGCCTTGTCGCTGGCGCTGCTGACCTGGTTGGGTAACGCACTGCTGCCCATCAAGCTGTACCCGGTGGCCGTGAATGCATTCATGTTGATCATGTTCGCATCCACCATCGTGCGTCCACCCAGTGCCATCGAGCGTTTGGCCCGCCTCAGTGAGCCCGATCTGCCCGAAGTAGCGATCGCATACACCCGCAAGGTCACGCTGGTGTGGTGCGCTTTTTTCCTGATCAATGGTGTCATCTCACTGATCACGGCCTTGTGGGGCACCTATGCGCAGTGGACGCTCTACAACGGCGGCATCGCCTATGTGTTGATGGGGTTGATTGCAGCCGTCGAGTGGCTGGTGCGCAAACGGGTGCGCGGCCAGCGCAGGGGGCAGCATGCCTGAGTGGATGCCACTGGCTGAGTTGGCCTGTCGCACGGCCGATGCCACCCGGGCGGTCGCCTGGGCGGATGGCTTGGTGCTGACCCATGCCGATTTCCTGGCGCAGGTCGACCGCTGGCAGCGGGCGTTCCAGGCCAGCCAGGGCAAGTCGTGGGCGATCAGCCTGCAAGACTCGTTTGGTTTTGCTGCTGCCCTGTTTGGTGCCTGGCACGCGGGCAAGTCCGTGGTGCTGCCGGGCGACGACCGGCCTGCGACGCTGGCCGCCTTGCGAAACATTGGTTGCGGGCTGGCGGGTGACCTGTCGGATGGACTGCAGCCCACACAAGCCGGTCAGCCGGCCCTGGTGAGGCAGCCGCTGAACCTGGAGGAAGCAGCCCTGACGGTGTTCACCTCCGGCTCGCAAGGGCAACCGCAGGCCATCGACAAGACCTTGGCACCCTTCTGGTCAGAGGTCGAGGCGCTGGAGCAGGCGTTTGGACCGATCCTGGGCGGCGACGAGCGCCTGCTCCCGATCACGTGGGCGACCGTGTCCCACCAGCACATCTATGGCCTGCTGTTCCTGGTCTTGTGGCCCCTGGCGGCAGGCCGACCGCTGGCTCGCCAGAGGTTGCAGTACCCCGAGGACATGATCCGCGCGTTGGGCGCCGCTCCATCGGTGCTCGTTGCCACGCCAGCCCACCTCAAACGATTGGGCGATCACCTGGCCTGGGGCGCGGTGCGCCCGACCTTGGGTGCCGTTTTTTCATCGGGCGGACCGCTGCCTTTCGAAGTGTCGCAAGAGGTCGAGCGCCTGACCGGGTGTCGCCCGATCGAGGTCCTGGGCAGCTCTGAAACAGGTGGCATCGCCTGGCGCCAGGCCACCGTGGCCAGCACCCCATGGCTGCCGTTCTCTGACGTGCGCTGGCGCGTGGACGATGGCTGCCTGGCCGTGCATTCGCCGCGCCTTCCGGGGCAGGGGTGGTGGCAGACCTCGGACCGGGTCGAGCCGGACGGTGAGGGCGGCTTCCGCCTGCTGGGACGCCAGGATCGCATCGTCAAGATCGAAGAAAAACGTGTCTCTCTGACGGCGGTCGAGCGGGCGCTGCTGGCGACCCCCTGGGTCCAGGAGGCAAAGGCGGTGGTCGTGAGCACCCCCATCGGTGAGCGCGTGGGCGTGGTGCTGGTGCCCTCGAACCAGGCCAGCGCATTGCTGACGCAGGGGCGGCGGATGTTGTCGGTGCGCCTGAAAGAGGCACTGGCCGATTCGCTGGAGCCCATGGCCCAGCCCAGGCGCTGGCGCTTTGTCGACGCCTTGCCCGTGAACGCGCAAGGCAAAACCCCCGAGGGCCTGTTGCGCGACCTGTTCGCGCGGCCTGTCGATGGTTTGGTGCCGATGCCGGAAATGCCGCCCGTGACGTGGCTGGAACAGGGGTCGGATGACGCCTTGGCGGTCCTGGACATCCACCCTGGCCTGTCGGTTTTCAACGGGCACTTCCCCATGGCTCCGATCCTGCCGGGCGTGGCTCAGTTGGACTGGGCCCTGATGCTGGGGCGGCGGTGCTTCGCGTTGCCCGAAGCGTTTGTGCGGCTGGAGGTGCTGAAGTTTGTCAGGCCTGTGGTGCCAGGCACGAAGTTGCACCTGAGCTTGCAGCGCAAGGCCAAGCCCAAAGAGCCCGAGCTGACGACCCTGCAGTTTCGGCTGTACTCGCAAGTGGCCGCCGACGATGGTGCAGCAGAGGTCGAACATGCCAGTGGCCGGGCGGTCTGGCGCGCCAGTGAGGCGGCGCAGGATGTTTGATCCGGTCGCCATCATCCCCTGCTACAACCACCCGCAGACCATCGGTTTGATGGTCGAGGCCTTGCGTGGGCACAGGCTGCACGTGGTCGTGGTCGATGATGGCTGCGAGCCTGGTTGTGCGCGCGTGCTCGATGAGCTTGCCGCGAAGCAAGGCGCCGGCATGACCCTGGTTCGACTGCCTGTCAATCAGGGCAAGGGTGGCGCGATGATGGCTGGCTTGCGCCGTGCGCTGGCGCTGGGTCACAGCCATGCCCTGCAGATTGATGCAGACGGTCAGCACGATGTTGCCGACATCCCGCGCCTGCTGGCTGAGGCCGAGAGCCATCCAGATGCCGTGGTTTGTGGTCAGCCGCTCTATGACGATTCGGTGCCCAAGGGGCGCCTTTACGGGCGTTACCTGACCCATGTCTGGGTCTGGATCAACACCGTATCGTTGCAGATCCGTGATTCGATGTGCGGCTACCGTGTCTACCCCTTGCGCCCCGTTGTGGACCTGATCGATTCGGTGTCGCTCGGTCGGCGCATGGACTTCGATCCCGAGGTGCTGGTGCGTTTGCATTGGCGCGGTGTCGAAGTGCGCCATCTGCCAACCCGCGTCAGCTATCCGCTCGATGGCGTGTCCCACTTCAAGATGCTGCATGACAACGTGCTGATCTCGCGCATGCACGCGAGGCTGCTGGCGGGCATGCTGCTGCGCCTGCCGCTGCTGTTGTGGCGCAAGGTGGCGCAAAGTGGCGTGATGGGCGCACCGTTGCAAACCCGCTCCACCCTGGCTGCGGCACCTCATTGGGCGAGCCTGGCTGAACACACGTTCGTGTCGGGCATCTGGCTGCTGTTCTGGGTGCACCGGGTGCTGGGGCGCTTGCCCTTCAGGGCCTGCCTGTACCCGGTGGTCTTTTACTATTGGGCCACCCGGCGCGATGCTCGGCGGGCGTCGCTCGACTACCTGCAGCGCCTGCAGGCGCATGGCGGCGTGGCTGGCAT
>JBEANX010000258.1:0-4803 GCA_041165245.1 Pseudomonadota bacterium | reverse complement strand
CGCGTGATCATTGCGGGTGATTTGGCCAGAGCACGCTGCAAAACCCAAATCGACGTCGGCTTCGGCGACGCAGTCACCCCAGCGCCTGTTGATTCGGTCTATCCGGTGCTGCTGGAGGACATGCCCGCGCCACAACTGCGGGCCTACCCAACTTACACCGTCATCGCGGAAAAGCTCCATGCCATCGCGTTGCTGGGCATGACCAACAGCCGCTTGAAAGACTACTTCGATCTGTCGGTGCTGCTGGAGCGAGAAACGCTGGACACAGCGCTGATGGCCCGGGCGATCAAGGCCACGTTCGAAAGACGGGGCATGGCGGTTCCTGAGGCACTGCCGGTCGGTCTGAGTGACGAGTTTGCTCACGACGCTTCGCGTCAGGCGCTGTGGCAGGCATTTCTCAAAAAGAACGAACTTCCGCCAGAGCCCTTGCCCGACATCGTTCGCCGCGTGAGCATGGCATTGGCACCTGCGTTGAACACCGTCGCTCGTTGAATACCCCTTCGAAGAGCAGCACACTCACCCTGCAATGCCGCCACCGATGCGTTGCAAAGCCTCGCACCTACTTGCCCCGAGGCGCCAGATGGTCAGCCACCGCCCGTGCCAAGGCCACACCCTCTTCGGCATGCGCCCCAGGCGTCTCGTCATGCCCCAGCCGCACCACCACCACGTTCTGCCTGGGCGACACATAGATGGACTGCCCCAGGATGCCCTGGGCCACGAAGTCGCCCCGGTCGCCCTCCAGCGGCCACCAGTGGTAGGCATAGCCAAAGAGCTGCATCGACTTGGCCGTGCGCGGCACATCACGCGCATGCCAGGCTTGGGGGTCGGCAAAGGTGGTGGCGCGCGTCACCCAGCGGCTGGACACGATCTGCTTGCCCTGCCAGCGCCCGCCTTGCGCCATCAGCTGGCCCAGCATGGCAAAGCTGCGTGGGCTGGCATAGATGCAGCACAGCGAAAAGCCCTCGCCTTCGTCGTCTGACAAAAGCCTGGCCTCATCTGGAATGCCCAAGGGGCGCCAGAGCTTGTCCTGCAGGTACAGGTGCAGCGGCTGCTTCACCGCGGCCTGCAAAGCCATCGACAAGGCTTGTGAGTTGATGCTGGCGTAGGCGTAGCGCTTGCCTGCGGGCTCCGACCTTTGCAAGGCTGGGTCCAGCACCGCCTGCCGTACCGACTGGCCCTTGTAGCCCCCGCTGAAGCGGTGCAGGCCCGCACGCACAAAGAGCTGCACGCGGTCTTTTTCTTCGTTGTAGGCCACGCCGGTGCTCATGAGCAAGGCCTGGCGGAAGGTCACGCCGGCAAAGGCGCTCTTGGCCAGCTCGGGGGCGTATTTGTCCATCGGGTCGTCCACAGACGCAATGGCCTTGTCGTCAATCGCGATGCCCACCAGTACAGCCAGCACCTGCTTCATCATGGACCACGACTGGTGGCGTGAGGTTTCGTCATCCAGCCAGCGGCCGTTGTACTCGTAAGCCACCTTGCCTTCATGCAGCACCAGCAGGCTGTGCACCTTGCCTGCCTGGATGAACTCACTCAAAGGCTTGGCAACGTCGTGGTGCCGGTAGGTCAGGTCCGACATCGGCACCGCCCGGTGCAGCAAGGGCGCAGCGTCAGGGCGAGGCGTGATGGGCTGCAAAGGCAGCACCCACTCCGGCTTGTAGAGCTGAGCGGGCAAGACCAGGGCGTGAGCCGCTTGAGAGACGCTCACCAGGCCAACGAGCACCGCAATGCACGCCGGCCACCACACTTTGGACCACAAAAAACCCATGGATGCCACACTCCTGAATCAGCACCCTAATGTATCGGTCTGGGCGCGCGCGTCCATGCGCTGAGCCGCCTTTACCAACTTATTGGGGAGAGGGCTTGCCCGGGGGTATGGCCTTGAACCAGGCGCCCAGGGTGGCGCGCTCGGCCTCGGTGATCTGCGTGGCGTTGTTCATGGGCATGGCTTTGAGCACCACAGCCTGCTGGTAAATCTGCTGCGCGTGCTGGCGGATCAGATCGGGCTCATGCAGGGCCACACCCTTGTTGGCCAGTTGCGCGTTGTGGCACATCTGGCAGCGCTGGCTGACGATGCCTTGCACCTGGGTGAACAACTCGGCTTCGCTCAGCACCTTGGCTGCCGGCACCACGGGCGCGGGCGCCGGGGCCAGCCACACGGCCACGCCCAGCATGATCACAGCGCTCGCAATGGCCCAGTGCCAAGGCGCAGGCTTGCCCGCCACCTCGGTCTTGTGGCGCGCCACAAAGAACTGGCGGATCAAAGCACCGGCCAACATGATCAGCACCAGCACCAACCAGTTGTGGGGGTGGCCATAAGCCCAGCCATAGTGGTTGCTCAACATGGCAAACAGCACCGGCAGCGTGAAGTAGGTGTTGTGCACGCTGCGCTGTTTGCCGCGCTGGCCGTGCACCGGGTCGACCGGTTGGCCGGCCTGGATGGACGCGATCACCTTGCGCTGGCCAGGAATGATCCACATGGCCACGTTGGCGCTCATGGCCGTGGCCATCATGGCGCCCACCAGCAAGAAGGCCGCACGCCCTGCAAACAGTTGGCAAGCCAGCCAGGCGGCAAACACCACCACCGCGAACACCACGGCCCCGACCACCTTGTCGCCATTCGGGCCTTTGCCCAAGGTGCGGCACACGGTGTCGTACACCAGCCAGAAGCCCACCAGAAAGCCCAGGGCCACATGGATGGCCGCCAGCGGCTTCCAGGCATGCACGTTCTGATCAATCAAAAAGGTGCCTGCGTTGAACAGGTACAGGGCCGTGAACAGGGCAAAGCCGGTCAGCCAGGTGGAGTAGCTCTCCCAATAGAACCAATGCAGGTTCTTGGGGATGCTGGGCGGCGCGCCCTGGTACTTCTGGGGGTTGTAAAAGCCGCCGCCGTGCACGGCCCACAGCTCACCGCCCACGCCTTTGTCGCGCAGCGTGGGGTCTTCGGGTGGGGTCAGGCTGTTGTCCAGCCAGACAAAGTAAAACGAAGAGCCGATCCACGCGATGGCCACGATCACGTGGGTCCAGCGCAGGAGCAGGTTCACCCAATCCAGGGCGTATGACATCAGGGGCGAAAACTCCATGACCCGTCCTTCTTGAATCAGCTGCCGCGGTAGGTGGAATAAGACCAAGGGCTGACCAGCAGCGGCACGTGGTAGTGCGAGCTGCCATCAGCGATGCCGAAATCAAGCGGCACCTGGCCCAGGAAAGCAGGCTCTGGCAAGGCCGCGCCCTGCGCCTTGAAATAGGCGGCCACGTCAAACACCAGGCGGTAGCAGCCGGGCTTGAAATCACCGCCGCTGAGCAAGGGGCCATCAACGCGGCCATCGTGGTTGGTGACCACGCTGCGCAGCTTCAACCAACGGCCCGCCGACAAACCGTCCAGATCAGCGTCTGCGCCACCGTCGGGCGCGGCCTCACACACGTACAGTTCAATTCGCATGCCCACAGCAGGGCCACCTTTGACGGTGTCCAGCACGTGGGTGGTCAGGCGGCCGGGCACTGGCTGGGCACTGGCCTTGAGATCAGGCTGAGAATTTGCTTGAGACACGTTCAGATCCAGAGATGGGTTGCATGCGGTTCACAAAACTGTATACACTTTAACCACGATGACTGCAGCACGCAAGAAATCTGCCACCAAAGCCCAGGCCAAGCCTCCCTTGACCTTGGTTGACGACACCTCAGCCATGTTGGGCGAGGCCGCCACGGCCAACAGCACGGAGCACATCGTGGGCGCCGTGACACGCGCCATCGTCGAGCACCGCCTGCTGCCAGGCGCCAAGCTGGTCGAGCAAAAACTCGGCGACCGTTTCGGGGTGTCACGCACCATCGTGCGGCAGGCCCTGTTCCGGCTTTCGCAACTCAAGCTGGTGCGCCTGGAGCCTGCCCGCGGCGCCTTTGTGGCCGAGCCCTCCATCACCGAAGCGCGTGAGGTGTTTGCCGTGCGCCGCATGGTCGAGGGGCAGATGGTTCGCCAGCTCATCGCCCAGCTCAAGGCCAGCGACATCAAGCTGCTCAAGGCCCACCTCAAGGACGAGCGCGAGGCCGTGGCCCGCATCGACGTGGCCACGCGCACCAAACTGCTTTTTGACTTCCATGTGCGCATGGCCGAAGTGGTGGGCAACCAGGTGCTGGTTGAGTTGATGCAAGAGCTGGTCTCACGCTGCTCGCTGATCACGCTGATGTATCAATCGGCCGACGACGCCGAGACCTCGAACGCCGAACACGCCGACATCCTGGCCGCCATCGAAGCCCGCGATGCCGACGAGGCCGCCCGCCTGATCGACAGCCACTTGTTGACCGTCGTGCGCCAGCTCACCGAACGCCGCCGCGTGCCCAGCCTTCGACTGGAAGACGCGCTAGGCCTTGATTGACCTCCTCCCACCCTGTCCATGAGCACCTTCTCCCCGCCCCTCTACGACAGCACCCAGGCCTACCCGCGTGACCTGATTGGCTACGGCCCTGACGTGCCCCATGCCCAGTGGCCTGGTGGCGCGCGCATTGCCGTGCAGTTCGTGCTGAACATTGAGGAAGGTGGCGAGAACCACGTGCTGCATGGCGATGCGGGTTCGGAGCAGTTCCTCTCCGAGATCATTGGCGCGGCCAGCTTTCCGGCCCGCCACATGAGCATGGACGGCATCTATGAATACGGCTCACGCGCTGGCGTGTGGCGCTTGCTGCGTGAGTTCGAATCACGCGGGCTGCCGCTCACGGTGTTTGGGGTGTCCATGGCCCTGGAGCGCCACCCCGAGCTCACGCAAGCCCTGGTGGCGCACGGCCATGAGATCGCCTGCCACTCCTGGCGCT
>JBEANX010000257.1:0-4462 GCA_041165245.1 Pseudomonadota bacterium | reverse complement strand
CCCTGTCCAGCCTATGCAGTTGGGGCTGGACGACTACCTTCGCAAGATCCTGACAAGCCGCGTGTACGACGTGGCCATTGAGACGCAGCTCGAGCATGCTCGCCACTTGTCGGCACGCATCGGCCACGAGGTCTGGATCAAGCGTGAAGACACCCAGCCCGTGTTCAGCTTCAAGCTGCGCGGGGCTTACAACAAAATGGCGCAGCTCTCGGCCAAGGCCTTGGCCAAGGGTGTGATTTGCGCTTCTGCGGGCAACCACGCGCAGGGGGTGGCGCTGGGTGCCAGTCGCCTGGGCTGCAAAGCCACCATCGTGATGCCGACGACCACGCCGCAAGTCAAGATCGACGCCGTGGCTTCATTCGGTGGCGAGAACGTCAACATCGTGCTGCACGGTGAGAGCTATTCCGACGCAGCCTTGCATGCCAAGTTGCTGGAGAAAAAGCAGGGCATGACCTTCGTGCACCCGTTTGATGATCCGGATGTGATCGCAGGCCAGGGCACGGTGGCCATGGAGATCTTGCGTCAGCACAGTGGCCCCATCGACGCGGTGTTCGTGGCCATTGGTGGTGGCGGTTTGATCAGCGGCGTGGCCACCTACATCAAGGCTTTGCGCCCTGAGATCAAGGTCATCGGTGTGCAGATGAATGACTCGGACGCCATGGTGCGTTCGGCAAAGGCCGGTGAGCGCGTCACCCTGGCGGACGTCGGTTTGTTCTCTGACGGCACGGCCGTCAAGCTGGTCGGCGAAGAAACGCTGCGCCTGGTGCAGCAGCACGTCGATGATTTCGTGATTGTCAACACCGACGCGGTGTGCGCAGCCATCAAGGACATCTACCAGGACACCCGCTCCATCGTGGAGCCGGCAGGTGCCCTGGGTGTGGCGGCCATCAAGCAATACGCGGCCAAGCATGGCGGGCAGGGCAAGACCTACATCGCCATCAACTGTGGCGCCAACATGAACTTCGACCGCCTGCGTTTTGTGGCCGAGCGGGCGGATGTGGGCGAGGAGCGCGAGGCCCTGTTTGCGGTGACGATTCCTGAGGAGCGGGGCTCCTTTAAGCGTTTTTGCGAAATGATCGGCCCGCGCAGCGTGACCGAGTTCAACTACCGAATTTCCGACGAGGCGCAAGCGCATGTGTTCGTGGGCCTGAGCACCCAGCGCAAGGGTGATTCCAAGCTCATTGCCAAGGATTTCGACGCCCATGGCTTTGCCACGGTCGATCTCACGCACGACGAATTGGCCAAGACGCACGTGCGCCACATGGTGGGCGGTCGCTCCAGCCTGGCCGAAGGCGAACGACTGTTCAGTTTTGTGTTTCCCGAGCGCCCTGGCGCCTTGATGCGCTTTTTGACCAGCATGCCGCCCAGCTGGAACATCAGCCTGTTCCACTACCGCAACCAGGGCGCGGACTACGGCCGCATCCTGGTGGGCCTGCAGGTGCCCAAGGCGGAACTCAAGGGTGTCGAGAAAGTGCTCGATGGCCTGGGCTACACCTATGTGGACGAATCACGCAACCCGGTGTACCGATTGTTCCTGCGTTGAGCAGCAAAAAGGCCAGAACCCGCTGGGCTCTGGCCTTTGCCAGCTGTGGTCGCGAAGGCAGCCGTCGATCAGACGGGCGCAGCGGGTGATGCGCCCGCAGGCCGTGATTCAGATGCGCTCGGGAAGCGATGACGCAGGCGGCCCGGCCCACGCGGAGCGGCGGGCGCTGTTGCATTCGGGTCAGCAGGATCACTGCCTTCAAGGGCTGTGCCGCCCATGCCGGGCGATGGTGTCACCCCGGTGGTGCCTCGCGAGGGGAGTCGCGCTGGCGCGGCAGCAGCGCCGTAGGCGGGTGTGTCCACTGGTTGCGTGACCACCGCCTGGGTGGGGGGCAGGGACCCCGTGGCCGCAGCGGGCATCAAAGGCAGGTCGAGTGAAACCGCCGCCGGGCCTCCTTGCGCGCCGATCTGCACCTGGCGCTGGCTGATGGTCTGCACCACCAAGTCACCATCGACGGCTTGGCCCAATCGGTAGGCCCGGGCGGGCTTGCCATCCAGCACCAGCAAGGCGACGCCGGCATGACCGCCCTCGCTCCTTGGCGCGACCACGCCGAGCAGTTGCAGCCGACCCGCCAGCGCCGCCTGTTGGGTGGGCACGGCCACCGAATCAGCCGGCTTGGCGGGGCCCGACAGGAGCTTGCTCATGTCGCCCTTGAGGCTGTTGTCCATGGTGGCCGAAGCCGTGCCTGGCGGCACGCTCATGGACTTGCCAAACCAGCGCAGACCCCAATAGGCCGCGCTGAGCGCCACGGCACCCCAGATGAGCAAAGCAAAAAATCGTGAAAGCATGATCAGCACATTATCATGGGTGATCAAGGGCTGCGATGTGAGAACAGTCCCGAAGAGTTGGGGTAGATCCTCCCGTGCCCAAGGTCCAATCTGGGGCATGCTGGCGCCCCTGTTGTGAGTGCGCGCTACCGGCCGCGTTCCACGCTTTACTGAGTGCCTGAGTGTTTCTATGAGTACCTCTTCCCGCATCAACCTTCGCATCGCAGGCTTGCGCCGTGCTGCGGCCCGTGGCTTCACCCTGATCGAGCTGATGGTCGTGCTGGTCATCATCGGCCTGCTGGCTGCACTGATCGTGCCCAATGTGCTGGATCGTGCTGACGACGCACGCCTCACGGCAGCCCGCACCGATGTCAGCAACATCATGCAATCGCTCAAGCTTTACCGCCTGGACAACCAACGCTACCCCACGGGTGAGCAAGGCTTGCAAGCCTTGGTGACCAAGCCCACAGCCTCGCCGGTGCCTTCCAATTGGCGTCCTTATTTGGAAAAGCTTCCCCAAGACCCCTGGGGCCAGCCTTACAAGTACCTCAACCCTGGCCTGAAGGGTGAGGTCGATGTGTTCAGCCTCGGCGCCGATGGCAAAGAGGGTGGTGAAGGCAAGGACGCCGACCTCGGTTCCTGGCAGTGAGCCAGGCCCGATGGCTGGCTGGGTGCCAAGCCTGATGCCTCGTGTCATGACATCGGCCCGCGCTCGTGGCTTCACGCTGCTGGAGTTGATGGTGGTGATCGCCCTGATCGCCATCACCACGGCAGTGGCCTCCATGGCACTGCCTGATCCCTCCACCTCCCGCCTGGAGAAAGAAGCGGCGCGCCTCATCGCGTTTCTGGAATCGGCCCGGGCGCAGGCGCGCTCCAACGGCCTGACAGTGATGTGGTTGCCACAGTCCGCTGGGGGCGACGTTGATTACCAATTCATGGGCCTGCCGCCCAAAGAGGTGCCGTCCCTGCAGTGGATGGAGCGTGAGGTTCGCGCCGAGGTGGTGGGCTCGCCCAGCATCGTGTTGGGGCCCGAACCTGTGGTGGGGCCGCAAAGCATCGTGCTGCGCCTGGGCACCCAACAGATCATCATCGGCACCGACGGCTTGAGCCCCTTTGACGTGGTGCGCGGAGGCACGCCCGAGATCGACCTGCCCCCTGTCACGCCTGGCCAAGCCGCCGGCATGGAGGGCAGCAATGCGCCGTGAGCCACGCGTGTCTTTTTCCGCCTTGCGCCGCGGCATGACGCTGATCGAGGTGCTGGTTGCCTTGGCGATTGTGGCCATCACCCTGGCTGCGGGCTTCAAAGCGGCGGGCGGCTTGACGGTCAACGCCCAGCGTCTGACCGACCTCACCACAGCGCAGTGGTGTGCGGAGAACCAGTTGGTGAGCCTCAAGCTCAACAAGACCTGGCCCTCGGTGGGAGACAGCGACAACCAATGCCGCCAGTTGGGCCGCGAGCTGGCCGGCTCGCTGCAGGTCAAGTCCACGCCCAACCCGAACTTCCGCAAGGTTGACGTGGTGATTTTTGACGAGAACCGAAACGTCATCGTGCGGGTCTCGACCGTGGCGCCGCGCTTCTGAGGGCTGTGATGAACAAGACCGCCCCCTCCCGCGCCGCCCTCTCTCGTGGCTTCACCCTGATCGAGGTGCTGGTGGCGCTGGTCATCTTGTCGGTCATGGCGGCCATGGCCTGGAAAGGCATGGATGGCATCACCCGTTCGCGCGAGATCGCCGACGGTGGGCTCAAACGCACCTTGCGCATGCAATCGGTGATGCAGCAGTGGTCGGCCGACCTGAATTCGGTGATCGCCACGGGGGTGGTGCAAGGCATCCAGTTCGATGGCGCTGCGCTGCGCCTGACGCGCCAGTCGCAGGGTGGTGTGCAGGTGGTGGTGTGGGCTTTGCGCTCGGGGCGGTGGGTGCGCTGGGCTGGTCAGCCTGTGACGAATGTGGGTGCTTTGGAGGAGCAGTGGATGCGCTCCTTCAACTTCCAGGGGCGTGAGCCAGGCTCCATCGCCGCGCTCAAGGGCGTGGAGCAGTGGCAGGTGTATTTCTTTCGGGGTGGTGCCTGGTCGAATGCGCAATCGTCGGCTGGGGCCAGTGCCAACTTGCCTGCCACGCAAGGCTTCAACACACCCGGTGCGGCGGCGGC
>JBEANX010000256.1:0-3886 GCA_041165245.1 Pseudomonadota bacterium | reverse complement strand
AGGTGCTTGCGCTGCGCAAACACGGCGTAGATGCCATTGGGCGGCGCCGCGAAATCATCCAGCACGCTCACCAGGCGGCCTGCGCCCAGGTCGTCTTGCACCTCCCACAGCGAGCGCCAGGCCAGGCCCAGGCCTTCGAGGCACCAGGCGTGCAGCACCTGCCCGTCGGTGCAATCCAGGCGGGAGCGGGGGCGCACATGCTGCACCTCTGCGTCGATGGTGAACGCCCAACCGCGGGTCTGGCTGGCTTCCGAGCTGAGCGTCAGGCCCTCGTGGCGGGCGATGTCTTCCGGGTGCTGGGGCGTGCCTGCGCGTTGCAAGTAGGCAGGGCTGGCCACACACAGGCGGCGGTTGTCGGCCAGGCGCACGCTGACCAGGCTGGAATCAGGCAGGTCACCCACGCGCACGGCACAGTCGATGCCTTCGTTGACCAGATCGACCAGGCGGTCTGAGAGGTTCAGCGAGATGGCCACATCCGGGTGCATGCCCACAAAGCGCGGCACCAAAGGGGCCACGTGGCGGCGGCCAAATCCCGCCGGCGCGGTGATGCGCAAGTGCCCACTGGCTTGCAAGCTGCCTGCGCTCACGCTGGCCTCGGCATTGGCCAGGTCGGCCAGCAGGCGCTGGGCGTCTTCCAGGAAAGCGCTGCCCTCGTGGGTGAGGCTGATGCGCCGGGTGGTGCGCACCAGCAGCTTCACACCCAGGCGGCCCTCCAGCGCGTCGATGCGCCGCCCGATCACGGCGGGGGCCACACCTTCGGCCTGGGCAGCAGCGGTCAGGCTGCCGCGCGTGGCCACGGCCACGAAAGTTTCGATCTGCTTGAGCTTGTCCACGCTCAGATTATGTTTATAAAAGTCATCAATCCATGACTTTCGATGCGCTTAATGTTTCCGGAGGTATCGAATAAACTCTCGGCCATCGAACGCGCTGGCCTGCGCGCCCAGGGCTTGCTTGGCCCCTCACGGGGCGTCTATCCTTCGGCCCGCGCCTGCTTTTTGTCGCTCATCCCTGATTTTTCTGTCGAGGTATTCCATGACCGCACGCACCACCGTCCACGGCCTCCAGGTCGCCACCGAACTGTTCCGTTTTGTCGAAGACAAGGTGCTGCCGGGCACGGGCGTTGAGAGCGCCAAATTCTGGGCCGGTTTCGACGCCATCGTCGCCGACCTGGCCCCCAAGAACGCCGCCCTGCTGGCCGAGCGCGACCGCATCCAGCTGGACATGGACGCCTGGCACACCGCCAACCCCGGCCCCATCACGGACATGCCCGCCTACCGCGCGCACCTGGAAAAGATCGGCTACACGGTGCCCGTGCCTGCCGATGTGAAGGTGACCACGGCCAATGTCGACGCCGAACTGGCCACGCAAGCCGGCCCCCAGCTGGTGGTGCCCATCCTGAACGCCCGCTACGCCCTGAACGCCGCCAACGCCCGCTGGGGCAGCCTGTACGACGCCCTGTATGGCACCGATGCCATCCCCGAGACCGACGGTGCCGACAAGGGCAAGGGCTACAACCCTGTTCGTGGCGCCAAGGTCATCGCCTGGGCGCGCAACTTCCTGGACCAATCGGCCCCGCTGGAAGGCGCTTCGCACAAAGAAGCCGCTGGCTACAGCGTGCAAGGCGGCAAGCTGGTCGTGGCCCTGAGCAATGGCACCACCACCGGCCTGCAAAACCCCGCCCAACTGGTGGGCTACCAGGATGACGCTGCCAAGCCTTCCAGCGTGCTGCTGATCAACAACGGCCTGCACATCGACATCCAGATCGACGCCACCACCGCCATCGGCAAGACCGACGCGGCCGGCGTGTCCGACCTGGTGCTGGAATCGGCCCTGTCGACCATCCTGGACCTGGAAGATTCCGTCGCCGCTGTGGACGCCGAAGACAAGGTGCTGGGCTACAGCAACTGGCTGGGCATTCAGAAGGGCACCTTGACCGAAGAAGTCGCCAAGGGCGGCAAGACCTTCGTGCGCAAGCTCAACGCTGACCGCGTGTACACCGGCGCCAATGGTGGTGAAGTCAAGCTGCACGGCCGCTCGCTGATGTTTGTTCGTAACGTCGGCCACCTGATGACCAACCCCGCCATTTTGTGGGGCGCCGAGGGCAAGGAAATCCCCGAAGGCATCATGGACGCCGTGGTGACCACCACCATCGCCCTGCACGACCTGCAAGGCCACGGCCAGATCGACGGCAAGCAGATCAACAACTCGCGCAAGGGTTCGGTCTACATCGTCAAGCCCAAGATGCACGGCCCTGCCGAAGTGGCCTTCGCCGCCGAGCTGTTCACCCGCGTCGAGCAACTGCTCGGCCTGGCCGACAGCACCGTCAAGCTGGGCATCATGGACGAAGAGCGCCGCACCTCGGCCAACCTGAAGGCTTGCATCGCTGCTGCTCAAAGCCGCGTGGCCTTCATCAACACCGGCTTCCTGGACCGCACGGGTGATGAGATGCACACCGCCATGCTGGCCGGCCCCATGATGCGCAAAGGCGACATCAAGGGCAGCGACTGGATCGCCGCTTACGAGCGCCGCAACGTGCTGATCGGCCTGCAATGTGGCTTGCGTGGTCGCGCGCAGATCGGCAAGGGCATGTGGGCCATGCCTGACCTGATGGCCGAGATGCTCAAGCAGAAGATCGGCCACCCCAAGGCCGGTGCCAACACCGCCTGGACGCCTTCGCCCACCGCCGCCACCCTGCACGCCACCCACTACCACCAGGTGAACGTGGCTGCCGTGCAGCTGGAGATCGAGAAGTCGGGTGAAGACCCACAAGCCCTGATGGACAAGCTCCTGACCATCCCCGTGGCCGCACAAGCCAACTGGTCGGACGCCGAGAAGCAACAAGAAGTCGACAACAACATCCAGGGCATCCTGGGTTATGTGGTGCGCTGGATCGACCAGGGCGTGGGCTGCTCCAAGGTGCCTGACATCCACAACATCGGCCTGATGGAAGACCGCGCCACCCTGCGCATCTCCAGCCAGCACGTGGCCAACTGGCTGCACCACGGTGTGGTGACCGAGGCCATGGTGCGCGACAGCTTTGCCCGCATGGCCGCCGTGGTGGACGGTCAGAATGCTGGTGACGCTGCTTACAAGAGCCTGGTGGCCAACCCCACCGGTGCCGCCTTCCAGGCTTCGCTCGATTTGGTCTTCAAGGGCAAGGAACAACCTTCCGGTTACACGGAACCTTTGTTGCACGCCTGGCGTCTGAAGGTGAAGGCTGCGGCCTGATTGGCTGCCGACTGCCCATGAGTTTGAAAATCGTCTGACCTCCCGTCAGCATGCTGCGAGCCCCGAAAGGGCTCTTCCAAAGCGCCCGTCAAGGGCGCTTTTTTTTGGCCCTGCAAAGCCAGCCCTGGTGGTTTGAAACCGGCGCGTATTCCCCAATGCCAAGCGTGTGACCGGTTTTCTAGAATGAAGCATCAATCAATCATCAGGGAACGACCATGAAACACTTTGCATGGGCCAGTGCGGCCGCCATTGCCTTGGCCTGCGTTTCAGCGCAAGCGACCGCGGCCTCCACGCCACTCACCATCCACGCCGAAGGCACAGTGAGTGATTTCATCGCCATTTTTGACATCAACGGCTACAACTGTTCGCAATACAACCCTTGCAACCCCACCACCCCAACTCGGTTCAACACCGAGTCCTATGGCACTTTGGCGCGCGGGCAGAGGTTCTCCCTGGACATGGCCTTTGACGCCGACACGGGAGCAGGCTTGTCGTCCACCTGGACATCCGCCGACGGCAAAGCCAAGTTCGGCGGGCCTGAAGGGGCTGGGTCGTACACCAGCGCGATGTACCGTGGCTACGACGTCTACGCCAACCCCGTGAATGGCGTCTCCATCCAATCGCAAGTGCTGGCCCCCGGAGGCACCCCATCGAGCAT
>JBEANX010000255.1:0-3246 GCA_041165245.1 Pseudomonadota bacterium | reverse complement strand
GATGTTGAAAAGCGGGATGCTGATGCGCAAATCGCCAATGACCTTGACCTGCTCGTCAGACGTCGCCTCGGGTTCGTCCTCAGGCCGTGCTGCCACAGCAGCCGCTTCGGGCTCGACCACGTGCAAGAGCGCTTGGGGCTGGGGCACCTGCTCGGCCTTCTCCAGAGCTGGCGAAGCCGCCAGACCATCCAGGTCTTTGAGGTCAAGGCTCAACAAGTCGAGGTCAACCCGCGCAGCGTCAGCCGCACCCGAGGTGTCGGTGGTCGGGCCGGGTTCAAGCTCAGCCTCGTCGACCAAGACCAAGTCGGGCAACTCGTCCACGCTGAGCTCGGGCTCGTCCAGCACGTCATGCTCCGAGCTCTGGGTGTCGGAGAAATCTGCGTGCTCCAGTTCGGGCAGATCAACGGTGAAGGGCTCAACAACCTCAGGCACATCGACGGGCGCTTGGGGCACCTCGACAAGCGCTTCAGGCGGCTGGAACTCTGGCGACAATTCAAAGCCAGACGCGAGACCTGAAAGCGGCGTCTCTGCGAAATCCGGGCGAGCGTGGGCCGTGGTCTCGACCGCAGGCTCAGCTTGAGGCGCAGCCTCTGGTTCTGGATGGATCTCAAAGCTCGATACCGGCTGGCGGCGGCCTTCAAGGCGCAAGGCATCAGCTGCTTGCACCACGGGCTGGGGTGAGCGGCCCGCATCGCGGTGGTGAAAGATGTCTTCCACCCAATCGGCCAGGTGGTCCAGCACCTCGCGACTCAAGCCCAGGAGGTCGTCGCTGGCGGGTGCCTGAGAGGCCAACCAGTGGTTGTACAGCTGCTCGCAGGCCCAACCCGCTTCGCCGAAATCACCCAGGCCCACCATGCGTGAGCTGCCCTTGAGGGTGTGGAAGGCGCGGCGGATGGCCGTCAGTGCCGACACATCGTCGGCCTGTGAATGCAGATCGGCCAAGCCCGTGCGAGCCTCGCCGATGACTTCACGAGCTTCTTCGATGAAGATGCCGCGCATCTCGTCGTCTTCTTCCAGGCCAGTTTCGGCCTGGGTGACTGACGCCTCAGGCACCAAAGGGGCGAATGACGATGGGCTGGGCTGCGGCTCGGGCAACGCATCGAGCTCCATGGGCTGCGAGACGGACTGCACAAAATCGCTCAAGGCGGCGCTCATGTCGTCGCGGGCCTGCTGCAGCGAGGCATCGTCGTGCGAATCGGTGGCGCGGCCCAGGGCCTCTTGGGCGGTGGCCACACTGGCGGCCAAATCGGGCTGCTCCAGCACCAAGGGGCTGTCGGCCAGCGATTGCAGCTCTTCACTCAAGCTGAGCACGGGCACATCGTCGCGCGAGAGGTTGCTCACCAAGGTCTCGGCCACTTCCTGGGCGCGCTGGCGTTCTTGCTCTTCAGCCGGGCGAGCGATGACCTCCACGGGGTCAACATCCGGCTCGGACACCTGCGCGGCCCGGCCCATGATGGGCGCAAGCACGCCGGAATCCGCATTGAACGCAAACAGCGATTTGACCAAGTTGGGCTGCACGCCCAGCATGTCCACCAGGAAACCCACGGCACTCAGGTTGGAGGCCAGCCGGTCATGCACACCGGCCTCAGCCGCAGCGGCCAGATCGGCATCTGGCAACTGCAAGGCCTCGACGTCCTGACGCATGCGGCTCACAGCCTGCGAGGCAGCATCCAGCCCCAGCACCCCCATCACGCCCTTCATGGACTGAAGGTTGGAAGCGACGGCCATCAAGGCGCCGGTTTGCGTGGGGTCACGGAAGAACTGATCGATGCTCTTTTCGCACTCACCCAGCGATTGGCGCAACTCCTGCACCACGCTGCCCATGGTCTGGCGGTCAGACACCTTGCGGTACAGCGCCTCCATCCAGGATTCAAGCGGCTCAGGCGCATGGCCACCGCGAACCAACAGCATGCGCTCGGCCAGGCGCTGCACGCGCTGGCGCTCTTCCGGGTGGTCGAACTCACCCTCGTCCAGCGAGGCGTCGAGGTACAAAAGGCTGGTGGCCACTTCCATGGCCAAGGCCGGCTCAGGGGCTTGGGCCGACTGCACCGTCGAGGCCACGGTGTCTTGCAGGGCCTGCGCGAGCGCATCGCCATCTGGGTAGAGGCGGCGCACAGAATCGGCCACCAGCGAGAACTGCTCGTTCAGGCCGCCCAGGCGCAACAACTCATTGGCCGAGACCGCGGACCAGCCGTCCTTGGCCTGTGTCACACGCTTGATGGCTTGCGTCACCCAACTGGGATCAAAGCGACCCAGCGAGGTCTTGCGCAGGTCAACCGGTGCGTGGGTGGTCAGCTTGAAGGCTTGGCGCAGGTCATCAAGCACGCTGCCTTGAACCGACGGGGCCACATCGCCGGGCTGGCTGTGCGCGGCGGGTTGGGCTTGGGCGCAGAAGAACAGCAGTTCGTGCGTGAGCCGGTCAGACAACAAAGCCTGACCTTTGGCCAAGGTGCGCAGCTGGCTGAGCAAGCCCGACAGCACGCGCTTGACATGCACCGTGATCGGCAGGCGCTCCTCGGCGATGGCTTGCAAAAAGCCACAGGCCAGCACCCAGGTGGCCGATTCTCGGTGCGCTTGGCGCGCGGTGGCACCGGCCGACAAATCGGCACACAAGCCCACCAGGGGCTTGGCATCGGCCGCCAGTCCGCTGCGCAACAGCCTGAGCAGAGAGGTCTCGAATTCATCAACCGCATCGACCGCCGCCTCGCGGGCAATGGCCTCGCTGGGCGCAGCCAGCGGCACTTCCAGCGACACAGCAGGCCACTCTTGCACCCACAGGTCAGAGGGGCGAACCATGTCGCCACCCGCCAGCTCGGTCAAGGTCTCATAGGGCGGGAACAAGGCCATCACCGAGACGGGCTTGCCCGCCAAGCGGCGGCGCATGAAATCCAGCAAGGCGAATGAAGCGGCTTCGATCGCCTTGACGCCCTCCTCGTTCACCGACTGCGGGCGGTTCACATAGCGCTGAACCAAGGCCTCGCTGGCACGCAGCAAGGTGGCACCCCCGCTCAGGCCAGCCAGCTCCAGCGCACCGACACCCTGGTGCAATTGCTGACGGGCATTGCGCAGCACGGCCGGATCGACCGCGTCCACATCAGAAAAACCAGTGGTGACCGATTCTTTGAGGCAACGTTGGAGCGACTTCTGGGCCGTCTCCAGCGATTTCTTGACTTCCTCGTAGACCCACGCCAGTGCGCTGAGGTCGTCCGACATGGGGGAGGCGTTCATGGGGTGATCCATCACGTG
>JBEANX010000254.1:0-3624 GCA_041165245.1 Pseudomonadota bacterium | reverse complement strand
TCACGCTGGAATCTTTGGGCATGAGCGGTGAATCGCTCAAGGGCCTCAAGAAGCTGCTGCGCCAGCCCCACGGCATCGTGCTGGTCACCGGCCCCACGGGCTCGGGCAAGACGACCACGCTGTATGCAGGCCTGGCCACGGTCGACGCGGCCACCACCAATGTGCTCACCGTGGAAGACCCGGTGGAATACGAGCTGGCGGGCATCGGCCAGACCCAGGTGAACGCACGGATCGATTTGACCTTTGCCAAGGCCTTGCGCGCCATCTTGCGGCAAGACCCGGACGTCATCATGATCGGCGAAATCCGCGACTTCGAAACCGCGCAGATCGCCGTGCAAGCCTCGCTGACCGGCCACTTGGTGCTGGCCACGCTGCACACCAACGACGCGCCTTCGGCCGTGACCCGCTTGACCGACATGGGCATCGAGCCTTTCCTGCTGTCGTCGTCACTGCTGGGCGTGCTGGCTCAGCGCCTGGTGCGCAAGCTGTGCGTGCATTGCAAGCGTGAAGACGAGTTCAAACGCTGGCACCCCGTGGGTTGCCCCGAGTGCGGCATGACCGGCTACAAGGGCCGAACCGGTGTGTACGAGCTCATGGAAGCCGACGATGAGATCCGCGCCTTGATCCATGCCCAGGCCGCCGAGGCCAAGCTCTTCGAGGTGGCGCAGCTCAATGGCATGCGCACCATGCGCGACGACGGCGACCGCCTCGTGGCCGAGGGCGTGACCTCGCTGGAAGAAGTCCTTCGCGTGACCCGCGAATAAGGCACCACCGAGCACCACCATGGCCGCCTACCGATTCGAAGCCCTTGACGCCGCTGGCAAGACCATCACTGGTCTGGTCGATGCCGACAACCCCAAGACCGCCCGCGCCCAACTGCGCGCGCAGCACCTGGTGCCGCTCAAGGTCGATGCCGTGGTGGCCGCGGGCGAGACGCAAGGCCAGAACAAGACCATGTTCTCAGGCCGGGTCTTCAACCCTTCGGCCCTGTCGATCTGGACGCGCCAACTCTCCGGCCTGGTCGTGGCCGGCTTGCCCTTGGAGCGCGCTTTGACGGCCTTGGCCGACGAAGCCGAAGACCCCAAGCAGCGCGAGTTGGTGGCGCACTTGCGCTCTGAGGTCAATGCCGGTGCGCCGTTTGCACAGGCCTTGTCGGGCTCGCCTAGAGAGTTTGACGACGTGTACCGAGGCGTGGTGGCCGCTGGCGAGCAAAGCGGCCAGTTGGGCATCGTGCTGGAAAAGCTGGCCACCGACCTGGAAGAGCAGCAGCTGCTCAAATCCAAGCTGATCGGCGCGACGCTCTACCCGGCCGTTGTGTCGGTATTTGCCGTGGTCATCGTGGTGGCGCTGCTGGTGTTCGTGGTGCCGCAGGTGGCGCAGGTGTTCTCCAGCAGCAAGCGGGCTTTGCCCTTCCTCACACAGTTCATGCTGGGCCTGAGCGCCCTGATGCGCCAGTGGGGCTGGTTGATGCTGCTCATGCTGATCGCAGGTGGCACCGGCTTGGGTGTGGCCTTGCGCAACGAAGATTTCCGCCTCAAGTTTGATTCGGCCTGGCTGGGCTTGCCGCTCATTGGCAAGCTCTCGCGCGGCTACAATGCGGCGCGCTTTGCTGGCACCTTGGCCATGCTGGCAGGCTCGGGTGTGCCCATCCTCAAGGCCTTGCAAGCCGCGGCTGAGACTTTGTCGAACCGTGCCATGCGGGCCGATGCGCTCGACGCCCTCATTCAAGTGCGTGAAGGCGCGCCCCTGGCTTCGGCCTTGGGGGCCAAGAAACGCTTCCCCGGCCTTCTGGCCATGTTCGCCCGCCTGGGTGAGCAGACCGGCCAGCTGCCCGTGATGCTGCAGCGCGCGGCCACCCAGCTCTCCACCGAAGTTCAGCGCAAGGCCCTGGCCATTGCCACGGTGCTCGAGCCCCTGCTCATCGTGGTGATGGGCCTCATGGTGATGCTGATCGTGATGTCGGTCATGCTGCCCATCATGCAGATGAACACCTGGGTGAAGTGACAACCCGCCGGGTGTTGTTCACCCGGTGAGCTTGGCCTGCAGATCTTGCGTGGCTGTGATCGACAACTGAAGCTCCACCACCCGAAGCAAGCCTTCCGTCTGGAAGGGCTTGTGCAGCACGGGCACACCGATGTGCAACAGGCTTTGCAGGTGTTCGGCGCCGGTGTCACCCGTGATGACCAGGGCGGGCAGGCGGGGGTGGCGTTCACGCACGAGTGTGATGGCGTCCAGGCCTGAGCCATCACACAGGCGGTGGTCGGTGATGAGCAGGTCGATGTGCATCACGCGTTGCAGCAACTCGTCCAGCTCGTCCAGCGATTCCACAGGCGAGACCCAGGCACCCCATTCGCGCAGGCGCATGCCCAATGCGTGGCGCACGGCGTCATCGTCATCGAGTACGACAATGTGACGCTCGGCCAAGGGCTTGCCCTCCACCTGTGGGATGGGCTCGCTCATGGCTTGGCTGGGCACATCGGTGGCGCGGGCTTGCGGCACATCGATGCGAAACACCGTGCCGCGGCCCACGCGTGAGCCCAGTGTGATGGGGTGGTTCAAAAGGCGCGAGGCCCGCTGCACGATGCCCAGGCCGAGCCCCAAGCCTTTGGCCTGGTTGCGCTCCGGGTTGCCCAGCTGAACGAAGTCTTCAAAGATGCGTTTTTGGTCTTGCGGGGCGATGCCTCCGCCCGTGTCCCACACCTCGATGGAAAGACGGTCTGCATGCCGGCGAACGCCCACCAGCACGCCGCCCTTGCTGGTGTAGCGCACGGCGTTGCCAATGAGGTTGCGCACCATTTGCTCCAGCAACACCGGATCGCTGAAGGCCACGGCCGTGGTGGGGTGTACGCGCAGGCGCAGGCCCTTGACCTTGGCGCTTTCGCACTCATGGCTGGCGATGCGTTGCAGCATCTCGTTCATCGAGACACTTTGCGGGTGCGGCTTGATGGCGCCGGCCTCCAGGCGCGACAAATCAAGCAAGCCGCTGAGGAGGCTTTCCATGGAGCGCACCGCCTGCGTGAGGCGTTGCGTGAGTTCGGCCAGCAAGGTGCCACGCAACTTCTCTCGCAGCAGGCCCGAGAGCAGGCCCACCGCAGCCACCGGTTGACGCAGGTCGTGGCTGGCCGCGGCCAGGAAGTGGCCCTTGGCTGCGTTGGCCGCTTCCAGGGCAGCCGTGCGTTCAACGACCTTGGCCTCCAGGTCTTCGGCATGCAGCTCGACCGTGTTGACCGCCTCGACAAAGCGGTTCATCACGATCACGCCGTAGAAGACCAGGCACATGGGGGTGGCCATGGTCAGCCAGTAGGTTTCCATGACCGAGACGATGCCTTGCAAGCGCAGGTAATCGTGAACGCCCGCCACCACCGAGATGGCAATGCCCATGACCATGCCGATGCCCGACAGGCCACCGATCTGCCGGGGCAAGCGCAGCAGCAGGTAGAGCGTGGGCAGCATCAGGGCGATCAGACCGGGGTACATCACGGCGCGCAGTTCGGCCAGGTGGTCGGTGGCCGCTGCGATGGCGCTGATGAGCGGCAGGGCCACCAGGCTGATGCGCAGCACCCGCTCGAAGGTGGGCCAGCGTTTGCCGGCCATGGCCATGGCAAAGGCGCCCAGCAACACCGT
>JBEANX010000253.1:0-7817 GCA_041165245.1 Pseudomonadota bacterium | reverse complement strand
CCATGGGCGTGCAATGGGTGCATTGAATCTTCATTGCCTCACGAGGAGCTCGCCATGTCCCACAACATCGGATTCATCGACCAGATCCTTCGCCTGACCATCGGCACCGTGCTGATCGCCATGGCTTCCACAGGCCGCATGGGGCCCTTGGGCTACCTGGGCTTCATCCCGCTGACCACGGGCCTGTTCCGCGTGTGCCCGCTCTACTCGCTCCTGGGCGTCAAGACTTGCGGCTCAAGGTACTGATTTCACACTTGGTGGGCCAGCCAGGGGCGCAACGCGCATGATTTGCGGGGACACTTCTGCCTGAAGCTGCTTCACTGCCCCCAGGTTCCCCCGCCTCATGCGCATCCAAGACATCCGCCAACGCCTGCAAGGCCTGGGCGCCAAGCCCATTCACGAACAACGCATCCTTCGCCTGTGGTCGCAAGCCAAGCCGCAGAGCAGTGGCAAGCGCCGCCCCGAGGATGTGCTGCCCCTGACCGTTCGTGAGGACATGCCTGCCCTCGAGCTGGAGCTGGCCCAACTCGCCACCTTGACGTCAGCCCACCCAGGCGAAGATGGCTCAGAGCGCCTGCTGGTGGCCCTGCGCGACGGCCAGACCGTGGAGAGTGTGCTGCTGCCCCGTGATGGGCTGTGCGTGTCCAGCCAGGTGGGCTGCGCCGTGGGCTGTGTGTTCTGCATGACGGGCAAGGAAGGCCTGCTGCGCCAGGTGGGCAGCGCTGAGATCGTGGCCCAGGTGGCCCTGGCCCGCACCCGCCGGCCCGTCAAAAAGGTGGTGTTCATGGGCATGGGCGAGCCCTCACACAACCTGGACAACGTGCTGGAAGCCATCGACCTGCTGGGCACGGTGGGCAACATCGGGCACAAGCAGCTGGTGTTTTCCACCGTGGGTGATGAGCGCGCCTTTGAGCGCCTGCCACAAGGTCGCATCAAGCCAGCACTGGCACTGTCGCTGCACACCACCAAGGCAGAGTTGCGCGCCCAATTGCTGCCACGC
The DNA here is from genome assembly GCA_041165245.1 of Pseudomonadota bacterium. Classification (GTDB taxonomy): domain Bacteria; phylum Pseudomonadota; class Gammaproteobacteria; order Burkholderiales; family Burkholderiaceae_C; genus Aquabacterium. The sequence goes on along the minus strand of JBEANX010000253.1, from coordinate 6,817 downwards.
GCGCCCCGCATCGACCCGGCAGACCTGGTCGAGATGGGCGAACACTACGCCCGCACCACCGGCTACCCCATCCAGTATCAGTGGACCTTGCTAGATGGCATCAACGACGGCATGGACGAGCTGGAAGGCATCGTGCGCCTGCTCAAGGGCAAGTACGCCCTGATGAACATGATCCCCTACAACACGGTGGACGAACTGCCCTACCAACGCCCCAGCTGGGAGAAGGCTGCAGAGATCGCCCGCTGGCTGCACCGCCAGGGCATTTTGACCAAACTGAGGCAATCGGCCGGGCAAGATGTCGAAGGTGGCTGCGGGCAGTTGCGTGCCCGAGCCTTGAATGAATCAGGTGAGCGCCCGGTTCGCATCGTGAAGCGTCAGCCCTGAGGGCGCGGCCCCATCCATGAGCCAGCGCAGGCCCAGGCAACGCTGAATCACATCCAGCAAGGCTTGCCGGCACACTGGCTTGGTCAGGAAGGCATCGGCGCCATGGGTCAAAGCGGCCTGTTCATCGGCCACCGAGCCATGGGCCGTGACCATCACGACAGGCACATGCGGCGCACCTTGCAGCAAGGGCAACTGCCGCCATTGATGCATGGCCTGCAAGCCATCGAGCAAGGGCATGGCTTTGTCCAAGAGCACCAGGTCAGGCTGGCGTGCCATGACGGCTTCCAAGGCTTCGATGCCATCGGCTGCCTGACGCGTGTGAAAGCCCAAGGGCTGCAGCATGTCGACCAACAGGCGTCGGTTGGCGGCCACATCATCGACCACCAACACGCTCAAGCGGCGCCCCTCGTAACCCGTGACCTCCCGCTGTGCGTCGGGCCGCAGGCTCGGACGCGCATCCTGGCAGGGCAGGCTCAAGTCAAACCAGAACATCGCACCATGGCTGGGCTGGCTGAGCACCTGGATGTCGGCGCCCATCAACTGAGTCAACTGTCGGGCAATGGGCAGGCCCAAGCCTGTGCCCAAGGATTGGCTGCTCGCATCGCCAGCCTGCTCGAAAGGCTCGAAGATGCGGGCTTGGTCAGACATGGCAATGCCTGGGCCTGAATCCTGCACTTCAAACCGCAGGGTGCAAGCCTGTTCCGATGAGGCATTCGACGTGGGTTCTGCGTCCAGACGCTTGACCGACAAGCGGACAAAACCTGTGGTCGTGAACTTCACGGCATTGCTCAAGAGGTTGAGCAGCACCTGACGCAGGCGTGTGTCGTCGACCGTGACGGTGGCTGGCAAAGCTGGATCAACCACCAGCTCGAAGTAGAGCTGCTTTTCCTCAGCCTTGAGGCGGATGATGTCGCCCACGCCGCCAATGAGCGATCGCAGTTGCGCCTGAACGAGCTTGAGTTCTGTCTTGCCTGATTCGATGCGGGCCAGGTCGAGGATCTCGACGATCAGTGTGAGTAAGTGAGAGCCGCTTTGCTGGATGACATCGATGCTGCCTTGCATGACGTCATTCAAGCCCTTCTCGCGGCGCATCAGTTGCGCGTAGCCCAGGATCGCGTTGAGCGGCGTGCGCAGCTCATGACTCATGCGCGCCAGGAAGCTGCTCTTGGCCTGGTTGGCGCGCTCGGTGCGGTCCAAGGCGGCCTGAAGCTGCTGCGTGCGTGCGAGCACCAACTCATCCACATGTTGGCGGTGCCAGGCCAGTTCGGCCTCGCGCTCTGCCAATGCGGCCTTCAAGGCATGGAGGGTGTCACCCTGCGCAGGCAAAGCCTGCAAGGGCATCGGGGGCTGGTTACTGCTGTTCATCTCAAGGCTCTGGGAAAACCATGTTCAGCGCTGGTGAGGTGACAACACCCTGACAACACCGAAGCACAGAACCAGGGCTGGAAGCTCCCGACAGCCAACACCTGGCCTGCACTCGCGCTCAATGTACATGCTGGGCTCGCAAGGCGCCTCGCAACAGCACCATGGGCGTCGCTCAGACCCGACATCAGCAAACAAACATCGGGGCCAACATGCGGCCTGCACAGGGTTTGCGCCCCGCGCCTGCATGAAGCGCCACACATGGCTAACATCACCACCTCTCACTGAGGAGCCTGCATGCAACACCGTCCACTGGGCCGCACCGGCCTGAACGTCAGCCTGATCTGCCTGGGCACCATGACCTGGGGCGAACAGAACACCGAAGCTCAGGCCCATGAGCAACTGGACCACGCGGTGGCTTCGGGCATCAACTTCATCGACACGGCCGAGATGTACCCTGTGCCGCCCAAGCCCGAAACCGCCGGCCTGACCGAGACCTACATCGGCACCTGGTTGAAGAAACGTGGCCGCCGTGACGATGTGATCATCGCCACCAAGGCCGCCGGCCAAGCCCGCCAGGCCTTGCGCCCCTCGCACATTCGCGATGGCCGCCTGGCTTTCACGAGGCAGAACCTCACCGAAGCCGTGAACAACAGCTTGGTGCGCCTGCAGACCGACCACATCGACCTCTACCAGCTGCACTGGCCCGACCGCAGCACCAACATATTTGGCCAACGTGATTACGTGCACATGGCCGGTGAAGACACCACGCCCATCGAAGAAACCTTGCAGGCGCTCAGCGAGCTGATCACGGCAGGCAAGATCCGCCACTTCGGGGTCTCCAATGAAACGCCCTGGGGCCTGTGCCAGTTCACCTCGCTGGCCCAGTACAGAGCCATGCCTCGGGTGGCCAGCATCCAGAACGCCTACAGCCTGGTCAACCGCAGTTTCGAGACAGGTTTGTCAGAAGCCTCTCTGCGTGAAGACGTGGGCCTGCTGGCTTACTCACCCCTGGCCTTTGGCATGCTCTCGGGCAAATACATGGGTGGGCAACTGCCTGCGGGCGCTCGCCTGACGCTGTTTGAGCGCTTCACCCGCTATCGCAGCGAGAACACCGAAAAAGCCGTGGCGGCCTATGTCGACCTGTTCAAGGCGCATGGCATCGACCCTGCACAAGGCGCCCTGGCCTTTGTGAACCAACGGCCCTTCGTGACCAGCAACATCATTGGCGCGACGACGATGCAGCAACTCAAGGACAACATCGCCAGTGCCGAGTTGGTGCTGCCGCCTGAGGTGCTCGCGGGCATCGAAGCCATCCACAAGCAATACCCCAACCCGGCGCCTTGACCTCCAGCCAGCTCAGCTGGGATCGGGCATCGGCAAGCCATCCACAAAGAGCTTGAGCTGGCCGGGCTCAAAAGCCACCCAGTCTTCGTTGGTGGTCAAAGGCTCGGTGGCGATCAGGGCGACGCGGTCCTTGCGGTCCGCCACCTGAGAGAAGTCGACCGTGAGGTCGGCATCTTGCAATCGTGCTTGCGCAAAGGGGTACTGGCGAACCACGTAGTGCAACTTGGTCGTGCCGTGGGCCCACAGGGCCTCGCCATTGCTCATCAGGAAGTTGAAGGTGCCAAAGGCGGCCACCTGAGGCACCAACTCCTTGAGCGTGCGGGTGAGCTCTTCCGGTGAGGGCAAGCTGGCGTGGCTCTTGGCCATCTCCTGCATGATCCAGCAAAAAGCGCGCTCGCTGTCGGTGTCGCCCACGGGCTTGAAGGTGGCGTGCAGGTAGGGGTGGTAGTTTTTCAGATCGCCGTTGTGCGCGAACACCCAGTAGCGCCCCCACAGCTCGCGGGTGAAGGGGTGGCAGTTTTCTAGCGCCACACGGCCCACGGTGGCCTTGCGGATGTGGGCCACCACGTCGGTGCTGCGGATGGGGTAAGCCTTGATGAGGTCGGCCACGGGCGAAGCATTGGCAGCCTGGGCGTCAACAAAGCAACGCACGCCACGGCCCTCGAAAAAAGCGATGCCAAAACCATCGGCATGCTCACAAGCACGTTGCGCAAAACCGGAGAAGCTGAACACGATGTCCGTGGGGACATTGCAGTTCATGCCGAGCAACTGGCACATGAGGCAAGTAGGGAAGATGGGCCAGGGCCCGGCACCGCGCAAGGTGGCGGCAAGCCATTATCCCAGGGCGCGGCGCTGTTCTCGATGAAGCAGTCGGTGCTGCACCCAGCGGGCGCGCCACAAAGCCAGCATTTCCAGGCTGCCCAGGCACACAGCCAGGACCACCGACCACTTGCGCAACAGGGCGCCGGTTTGACGAGAGCCAGACATGGCGTCTCCACCCATGAACATGGCCTGCACGATAGGCGCCGATTTTGACGAAGGCGTGACAAACACCCCTCTGTTTGTCGCTCACTTGACATCTGGTCGCCCTATGCTGGAACGCGTGCGCACCTACGACCTGCCCGAACTGAACGAGCTGCCCCGTCTGATCGACGAGGGCGGCCGACACCTGCAGGCCGAGACCATTTGCGAGGTTCAGGCTGGCGGCCGCAAACTCGAGGTGGTGTCCATCACCCTGGGCAACCCCGACCCCAGCCTGCCTGCCGTGGGCTTTTTTGGTGGCGTGCACGGGCTGGAGCGCATCGGTGCCGAGGTGGTCATGGCCTACCTCAAGAGCATCGTTCAGCGCCTCAAATGGGACGGGCTGCTGCACCAGCAACTCGAACACATGCGCATGGTCTTCATGCCCCTGGTCAACCCAGGTGGCCTGTGGCTGGGCACCCGCGCCAACCCGCAGGGCGTGGACCTCATGCGCAACGCCCCGGTGGACGCCCTGGACACCGTGCCCTTCCTGATTGGCGGCCAACGCCTGAGCAGCGCCCTGCCATGGTACCGCGGCCCGCGTGACGCGCCCATGCAGGCCGAGAGCCAAGCCCTGTGCGACGTGGTAAGCCGCGAGTTGCTGGGGCGCCCCTTCAGCCTGGCGGTGGATTGCCACTCGGGTTTTGGCTCGCTTGACCGCCTGTGGTTTCCCTACGCCCACACCCGCGAGCCCATCCACCACCTGGGCGAGCTGTTTGCGCTGCACACCATCTTTGACCAGGCCCACGTGCACCACCGCTACCTGTTCGAGCCGCAAAGCCTGCAATACCTGGCCCATGGCGACCTGTGGGACCACCTCTACCTGCAAGCGCGGCGCGATCACCCCCTGCAAGTGTTTTTGCCGATCACGCTGGAGATGGGCTCGTGGCTGTGGGTCAAGAAAAACCCGCGGCAGCTCTTCACCCGCCATGGCATCTTCAACCCCTTGATCGGGCACCGCCAGCAACGCGTGCTGCGCCGCCACGCAGGCCTGCTCGATTTCATGGCCCGCGCCACCAGCAGCCACACGCGCTGGGTGCCCGAGCCCATGCAGCGCGAGGCTCAGCGCCTGGCGGCCATTCACCACTGGTACCCGGAGCAATCCATGGGGCGCACGCAAGGCCTGGCCCGATGAGCGAGCACATGGATGGCAATGCGCCGCCCACGCCAGCGCCGGGCACCTGGGTGCTGCTGCGAGGTCTGACCCGCGAATCAGGCCACTGGGGGCACTTCACCCCAACCTTGCAGGCGCACCTGCCGCCCGGCTCACGCATCGTCACGCCAGACATTGCCGGCAACGGCGCGCTGCACCAGCAATCCAGCGCGACCTCCGTGCCCGCCATGGCCGAGCAAATTCGCCAACAACTGACGGCCATGGGTTGCGAGCCGCCTTACAGTGTGGTGGCCATGTCTCTGGGTGCCATGGTGACGGTGGCGTGGATGCATGCGCAAGCGCATGAGCTGGCTCGCGCCGTGCTGATCAACACCAGCTTGCGGCCGCACAGCCCCTTCTGGCACCGGCTGCAGCCGCGCCAATACCCCACCGCCGCGCGCCTGATCTTCACCCGGCCCAGCCCGCTGCAGTGGGAACAAGCCGTGATGCGCATGACCTGCCAGCACCCGCCTGATGCTGACCAAACCTTGCAACACTGGCTGGCCTTGCGTGCCCAACACCCTGTGAGCCTGGGCAATGGGCTCAAGCAGTTGTGGGCCGCCACCCAATACCGAGCGCCTCGTGAGGTGCCCGCCCAAGTGCCGACCCTGCTCCTGAATTCGGCGCGAGACCAATTGGTCAACCCCGCCTGCACGCGCACCTTGGCCGAGCGTTGGCAATGGCCGGTGGCCTGCCACCCCACAGCTGGCCATGACTTGCCCTTGGACGACGGTAAATGGGTGGCCCGTCAAATCGGGCATTGGCTGAAGACCGGCCAGCCCCTGCCCGTGCTGTGATGGCTCTCTGTCAGCGGTCGAGCTGGCATCCACACAAGCGGCTGTGAAGCCTCAGGCCTTCTGGGCGAACCACTCCGTCAGGAAATCGATGAAGGCGCGCACCTTGGCCGACAAGTGATGCCGTTGCGGGTACACCGCGTGGATGTCGGCCGAGGTGTCGGCCCAGCCGGGCAAAACCTGCACCAACGAACCATCGCGCAGCAGGTTGGCGACGTCCCACTCCGATCGAAGCAAGATGCCGTGGCCGGCCACGGCCCAATCGACCGCGACTTCGCCATGGTTGCTGCTCAAAGCGCCGCGCACCTTGACGGTGGCACTGTGCGCCCCCGAGTTGGAAGCACTGTTGGTACCGCCGCCAGAGCCGGCGTACAGCGTCCACTGGTTGTAGTTGCGCCGGTTTTCGCGGATGACGATGCAGGCGTGCTGCGCCAATTCTTGCGGTGTTTGAGGTTCGCATGCGCCAGCAAATAAGCGGGCGCGGCACACAACAGGCGCTTGTTGGCCACGATGCGCCGGGCCAGCACGCGGGCATCGGGCGGCGGGCCGAACTGGATGCCCAAGTCCATGGGGTGGGCGGTGAGGTCCAGCGGCTTGTCGGTGAGCTCCAGCATCACCTCGACCTGCGGGTGGCGTTTCACAAAGGCCGAGATGGCCGGCGCCAGGTGCCTTCGCCCAAACCCGAAAGTGGCATTGATGCGCAAGAGCCCGCGCGGCTCATCGCGGCTGGCAGCCAGCGAGCGCTCCAGACTGTCCA
>JBEANX010000252.1:0-4771 GCA_041165245.1 Pseudomonadota bacterium | reverse complement strand
CCCACGCACCGGTTTGCGCACCGGACAACCCCCATCGCACAAAGCCAGTGCATTTTGTATACAAACAGGCTTAAATATTGTGTACAAAGCTGGCACGGGCTTTGCGTAAGCGTTGGGCATGAATGCCACCGCCAACCTCCAAGCCGCCGCCATCGAAGTCGTTGCCCTGACCAAGCAGTACGCGCAGGGCAAGCCCGCGGTGGACAACATCAACCTGCGCATTGCCAGCGGCAGCTACTGCTGCCTGCTGGGCCCCTCGGGCTGCGGCAAGACCTCCACCTTGCGCATGATCGCCGGCCATGAAGACGCCAGCGAAGGCGACATCGTCCTGGGTGGACGCAACATCACCGACCTGCCCGCCTCGGCACGCGGCACCTCCATGATGTTCCAGAGCTACGCGCTCTTCCCGCACCTCTCGGCGCTGGAGAACGTGGCTTTCAGTTTGAAGATGCGCGGCATGGGCAAGGCCGAGCGCTTGGCCAAGGCGCAAGCTTTGCTGGAGCGTGTCTCGCTGGGCCACTTGGCGCAGCGCAAGCCGGCCGAGCTCTCTGGCGGCCAACAGCAACGCGTGGCCCTGGCCCGCGCCCTGATCACCGAGCCGCGTGTGCTGCTGCTGGACGAGCCGCTCTCGGCGCTCGACCCTTTCCTTCGCATCAAGATGCGCGCCGAGCTCAAGGGCTGGCAAAAGAGTTTGGGGATGACTTTCATCCACGTGACCCACTCGCAGGAAGAGGCCATGGCCTTGGCCGACCAGGTGGTGGTGATGAATGCCGGCCGCATCGAGCAAAACGGCACGCCTCACGAGATCTTCAATGCACCTCGCACCGAGTTTGTGGCCCGCTTCATTGGTGGCCACAACGTGTTCAGCCATGAGAGCCAGCGCCTGGCCGTGCGCACCGACAAGACTCGCTTGAGCCGTGAATCGCTGCCTGCCACGGGCACCTCGCTGCCCGCCACCGTCAAGGCCGTGGAGTACCAGGGCACCTATGTGCTCATCACGCTGGACAGCGCCCAGGACGAGCTCAACGTGATGCTCAGCGAAGCCGCGTATCAGGCCACGCCCTGGCAAGCCGGTGATGCGGTGAGCGCGCAATGGTCGGCCACCGACGTGCATCGACTAACAGCCTGAACCCTTTCATTTCCCCTTCCGTTGACCCACAAAAACCTCCCCCTCTCAACCCCGGAGCCTGGAACCATGAGCAAGATCGAAGATGTGTTGTTGAACGCGGCTGGCCCTGCCAACGCACCCGGCGAAGCCACCGATCCGTCGCGCCGCTCGGTGCTCAAATCAGGCCTGATGGGTGCTGGTGGCATCTTGGCCGCGGGTTATGGCCCGGCCATCCACGCGGCCGACCCGATCGTGCTGCGCTACCTGGGCACCGCGGTGAACCAGGACAAGGCCATCGGCGAGAAGTTCACCGCTGACACCGGCATCAAGGTGCAATACGTGGCTGTCACGACCGATGACGTGACCAAGCGAGCCGTGACCGCGCCCAACAGTTTCGACTTGATCGACACCGAGTACTTCAGCCTCAAAAAGATCATCCCCACGGGCAACCTCAAGGGCATCGATGTCAAGCGCATCAAGAACGCTGACAAGATCACCAGCCTGTTCATGAAGGGCGAAGTGGGCGGCAAGAAGGTGGGCGACCAAGGCACCGCACCCAAGAAGGTGATGTACCTGGAAGCTGAGAAATCCAAGAAGTTCGCCAGCAGCCCCACCGGCTTCATGACCCTGATCCCCACGGTCTACAACGCCGACACGCTGGGCATCCGCCCTGACCTCATCAAGCGCCCCATCAGTTCGTGGGCCGAGCTGCTCAACCCAGAGTTCAAAGGCAAGGCCGCCATTTTGAACATCCCCTCCATCGGGATCATGGACGCTGCCATGGTGGTCGAGGCCATGGGCCTGTACAAGTACCCCGACAAGGGCAACATGACCAAGAAGGAAATCGACCTGACGATCAAGACCCTGATCGAGGCGAAGAAATCGGGCCAGTTCCGCAGCCTGTGGTCAGACTTCAACGAGTCGGTCAACCTGATGGCCTCGGGCGAAGTGGTGATCCAGTCGATGTGGAGCCCCGCCGTGACAGCCGTGCGCACCAAGGGCATTGCCTGCACCTTCCAGCCCCTCAAGGAAGGCTATCGCGCCTGGGCTGCAGGCTTTGGCATCCCCGCCACGCTGAGCGGCAGGAAGCTCGATGGCGCTTATGAGTTCATCAACTGGTTCCTCGATGGCTGGGCCGGTGCCTACCTGAACCGCCAGGGCTATTACAGCGCTGTGCTCGACACCGCCAAGGCCAAGATGGAAGCCTACGAATGGGCTTACTGGATGGAAGGCAAGCCCGCCACGCAAGACATCAAGTCGCCCAAGGGTGATGTGCTGGCCAAGGCCGGCAGCGTTCGCGACGGTGGCAGCTACGAAGCCCGCATGGGTGGCATTGCCTGCTGGAACGCCGTCATGGACGAGAACACCTACATGGTTCAGAAATGGAACGAGTTCGTTGCCGCTTGATGTATCTGCACCTGTTAGCCCCTCATTTTCAAACCTTCTTTGGAGAACACCCATGAACTTTTCTTCTCTCCGTCTGACTGCGGCCGCCGCCGCTTTGTGCGCACTGGCCAGCCAGGCCCAGGCGCAATCGTCTGTGACCGTCTATGGCGCCATTGGCCTGGACATGATCAGTGCCAGCAAGGTGTCCAACGCCACCGGCACCGCCGCCAAGTCCATGATCAAGCTGGACGACAACGCCATCGTCAACTCGCGCATCGGCTTGAAGGGCGTTGAAGACCTGGGCGGTGGCGTCAAGGCCATGTTCGGTTTGGAGTCGTCCATCTCGCCAGACACGGGCAAGACCAACGATGCGGCCTTCTGGAACCGCAATGCGTTCGTGGGCGTCACGGGTGCCATGGGCACCTTGAAGCTGGGCCACCAGTGGAACGTGGCCGACGACTACATGTGCAGCTACTTCGTGTGTGGTTATTACTCGCCCTTTCTGATGAAGGGTTTCTTCGCTATCAGCGATTACTACGACAACACCATCAAGTACACCTCGCCCAACTATGGCGGCTTTGAGGGTGCGGTTTCCTACACCCTGGGTGAAAAGAAAGTTGGCAACAAGCTCCAACTGGCCGGCAACTATGGCGCGGGCCCCGTGGGCGTGGGCTTGGTGTACTTCAGCGAGAAGGACGTCCCCGGATCGAGCAAGTCCAACACCATGATCGCCCTGGGTGGCTCGTATGACTTTGGCATGGCCAAGGCTCGCCTGGGCTATGCCAAGGCCAAGGTGGAGTTCGCCACCGCCTTCAAGGCTTCTGTGATTGACGTGGGTGTGGACGTGCCAGTGAGCGATGCCTATGCTGTCTCGGCCGACTATGTCTTGAACGACAAATCGAGCAGCAAGGACGACACCTCCTTCCTGCGCCTGCGTGGCAGCTACGCCTTGTCCAAGCGCACCAGCCTGAATGCCAACGTGATCTTCCTGAAGAACTCGGGCAATGCAGCTTTTGCTTTCATCACCGACCAGAAGGGTTTTGCTGGCATCGCAGGGCAAAAGCAGACCATCCTGACGGCCGGCATCACGCACGCCTTCTGATTGTGTTGACCTCCTGAACTTCGGAGCCTGAGCCATGAAGACCCTGACCCGCTCTCAGCTGGCGCTGCCCGCCTGGTTGCAGGCCCTGCCCATGGGCGGGGTCTTCATGCTCTTTTTTGCCATGCCACTGCTGCTCATCGTGGCGGTGAGCTTTTGGCCTCAGAACGAGTACACGCTGGAGCCTGGCTTCACGCTGGACAACTACGTGACGCTGTTCAATGGCTGTGGGTCCACAGATGAGCTTTGCGTCACGCTCAAGACTTACCTTTCTACGCTGAAATTCTGCTTCCTGGTGTGGGCCGTCACCTTGGTGCTGGGCTTCACGCTGGCCTACTTCGTGGCCTTCCATGTGCCCAGTGTGGCGGCGCAGACGGTGCTCTTCACCGTCATGACCATTCCGTTTTGGACATCGAATGTGATCCGCATGATCTCGTGGATCCCGCTGCTCGGCCGCAACGGCCTGGTGAACCAGTCGCTGATGGGCGCGGGTGTGATCAACCAGCCGCTGGAGTGGCTGCTGTATTCCGACTTCTCGGTCACGCTGGCCTTTGTGCACTTGCTGACCACCTTCATGATGGTGCCCATCTTCAACTCGATGATGAAGATCGACCGCTCGCTGATCGAAGCGGCCGATGACTGCGGTGCCTCTGGTTGGCAAACGCTGTGGAACGTGATCGTGCCGCTGTGCCGCACGGGCATTTTGATCGGCTCGATCTTTGTGATCACCTTGGTCATGGGCGATTTCGTTACCGTGGGCGTGATGGGTGGCCAGCAAATTGCATCGGTGGGCAAGACCATCCAGGTGCAGACCTCTTACCTGCAGTTCCCCCTGGCCGCGGCCAATGCCGTGGTGTTGCTGGCGGTGGTCTTGATGATCATCGTCGGGCTGAACCGACTGGTTGATTTGCGCAAGGAGCTTTGATCATGGCTGGCAATGTCAGGCGTCGCACCCGCAGTTTCTGGCCCTTGGCCTTCATCTTCGGGCTGTATGTGCTCTTCCTTTATGGCCCCGTCATCACCATCTTTGTGTTGAGCTTTCAGGGGCCAGACGGTGGCTTGACCTTCCCGATGCGGGGCACCTCCCTGCACTGGTACCGCGAGCTGTTTGCGGGCCTGGGTGTGGTGGACATTGGCGCGGCCGTCAGGCGCTCGTTGACCCTGGGTGTGGTGGTGAT